>NZ_JACHFL010000023.1 GCF_014201875.1 Deinococcus humi
TCCTGGTCCGGTGCGGTCACGCTGGACACCGAGAAGCAGGAGTACAGCCTGTGGCAGAGCAAGTTCCGCGCCGCTGGCCTCAGTGTCGGTCCCAACTGAGCCTCACTGCTGAATAAGTGTCGACTTCATCCAGGAAATGCACCAAAAAAGGACTGCCGCACGCGGCAGTCCTTTTTGATTGTCTTTGGGCTCCCGCTCGGTTTCGGCGGGAGAGACTGATACCGGCCGTCGAGAAACCAAGTGTCGAAGTCCAGGCACTCTTGATGTTGATCACGGAATGAACTACGGCTGGCCCGCCTTAGGCGGGCGAAAGTAGAGCGGGGCAGGGGAGACCAGGCCGAGCCTCACCCGGCGGCATCCAGGGCCATTGCCAGCTTTCCCAATCTTCTCTCGAAGGAAGAGGCTGGCGTCGCACGAAAATTCATCGAGTCGGTCTTCTTCTCTTAGTTTGGCTTTGGGTTGAATTGGGGACAGGCCAAAACGATGGTTCCCTCGCGGCTCAAAGTGGCTTTGATCGTCTTGGCCCCCGACTTCAACTTCGGGATTTGGGCCTTCTCTCCTCTTCACTCTGCCTTTCCCCACTGGTCAGCGCTGCCTTGCCAGTTCCCGCTTCGGTCAATCCAACTGCACTTGGTGTGCTAAAAAAGCGACAAGCCGTCGGAAGGGTGTCCTGCCCCTTTGAGACGAGGTCACGCAGTGGGCAATCTCAATCCCCGGCTACCCACCCGAGGCCTGCGCCCTCGCTGGTTTCTCAGAGCCGGGTTTTGAAGGCCATCTTCTATACTGCTCACCGTAAAAACCCACGCCCATCCTCTTGATTCCCTGGACGGTCGGGCGAGGCCAATGGGTCTGTCATCTCATGTGTTGGACCTGCTCACCCGGCTTCACTCCAGCCGACCAATTAAACAACCTCGTAGGTGGATCCCTTGCAAACCGATTTCAGCGCCGTCCTCACGTCACGTCCACACCAGCCCACCGAAGGAACGCTCATCGTGGGACCGTGGCAGGTGACTCTTGATGCGGCGTCAGCCAGCATTGTTCATCAACCTGGACTGAGCGCAGTCATGAAAGGTCAGATCTACGACCTTGACGCTCAAGGCCTGCTCAGGCTCTACCGTCAGTGCGGTCCCGACTTCGCCCGCCGCTTTGACGGCGCGTTCTCAGTGGTGCTGTTCGATGAGGCCCAGGGCTTGATCGTGGCTGTCACAGACCGGGTGGGCAGCCACAAGCTGTACGCGGCCTATGCTGGAGAGCGGGTGACGCTCTCGACCCGGCCTGACCATCCTGATTTCACGGGACGGCCCTACGACCTTGCGGGTCTGGCCAGCGTGCTGGTGACCGGCAGTACCCTGAATGGCCTCACACTGCATCAGGGGGTTCAGACCCTGTCCCGCGCCAGCTCATACCGGGTCGAGCCCGGTGGCATGGTTCAGCAGCCGTACTGGGCAGGTCAGTTGGCCCAGGACCACGACACACGCCCGGAAGCCGAACTCCGCGAGGAACTGGCTGAACTGCTCAAACGCTCGGTCCGCCGCCGCGTTGAGGGCCTGAGGGGGGCGGTCCATCTGTCGCTCAGCGGCGGCCACGACTCCAGGGGGGTGCTGAGCTTGCTGGCGGCCACAGGCCAGGATCTGCACACCTTCTCGTATACCCAGGGGAAGCAGGCAGCCCGCAGTGATACCCGAGTGGCGGACGCTCTGGCGGCGCAGTACGGGACACGGCACGAACACCTTCAGGCCTACCAGGGTGACCTGCTGGCAACGCTGCGCCGCAATGCCGCTTGGGGTCACGGCGTCACCAACTTCTGTGATGAAGTGGATGCCTGGGACACTCTGGAGGGTGAGTCCGTCACCGACCTGTTTACCGGCGACCAGATATTCGAGATGCATGCCTATCCCCTCACGGACATCTCCGAGCAGCTCGTCAAGCGGCACATTGAGCCCTTCAGCACCCTGGGCAGTCTGGCCGACCGGCTGAACCCGGGGCTGTCCCCGGCTCTGGAAGCGGCCTGGACCGCTGAGGTCGAAACCATCCGGGCTTCGGCCGCCCGCTTCGCCGACCCCTACCAGCAGGAACTTGTCCTGGTCGCCGATCAGCTGCTGCCCTACCGCCTGCTGCCCTGGCGTGAACGCTATGGAGGCCGCTTTGCCCGGATCCACCTGCCTTACCTGGATGCCGCGGTGCTGGACTTCCTTTACCGCCTCCCCCCTGACACACTGGCGGGCAAGCGGCTGTTCGTCGACACCTTGCGTGACTTGGACCCGGCCCTCTACACCGTTCCTCTGGCCCGGTCCCAGGGCTACGAGGCCGACTGGCACGCCGAGCTGATCAAGCACCGCGAGGCGGTCAAAGAAGAATTGCTCTCCGGACCCAGCCGTTTGGACGCCGCCATTGATCCACAAGCCATCCGCGCAGTGCTGGACAGCCTGGCGTTGCCGGCAGACGGCAGACGCTCAATGCTCAAGGGACAGGTCCGGCAGACCCTGGGCACCTTCCGGCACAGCGAGATGGGGCAGAAAATCTTTGGCCGAGCCCAATTGAGGGCCCCGCTGATCAGCCCAGCCACCTGGTTGTTGAGGGTCCTGACCCTCCGCGCGCTGGACGCCGATACTCGCACGCGTTGAACACCTTGATCAAAGCGCCGCTCGCACATTCGTTTCTGCACGGCCTGAAGTGCGGCCACCTCACAGCGAGCTCTGGCAGAGCGCTTACACTGCCGTAGCCATGACAGACTTCCCCCCACCGAACTCGCCGCATTCGGCCGTGGGGCAGGCAACACACCTGCTCACCCATCTCCAGAAAGTGACGCAGGCCCTGGCCGCCGTCCGTCAACCAGACGCCGTCTTCGACATCATCCTGGGTGACGCTCTGGACGCTCTGGGCGCCATTTCCGGCGTGGTGCTGCTGGTTGAGCAGGCACAGCTTCAGGTGGCGGCCCGTCGCGGTCACGACGACGCCAGCGTCTGGCAGGCCGGGGATCTGAGCGGGCGACGACCCAGTCCAGATGCGTTGCGTCTGAACACCCCGCTGTTCTTCCCGCAGAGCGGCGATCTGGTGGCCGCCTACCCGGAGCTCGAGGCCCGGACGGGCGGCGTGGCGGCGGTGGCCAGCGCAGTGCTGCCCATGGTGGAAGACGGCCGTCCGCTGGGCGTGATCGTGCTGGATTTCAGAGAACCGCACAGCTTTACTCCTGATGAGGAGCACTTCTTGCGGACACTGGCTGGGCAGTGCGCCCTGGCACTGGACCGGACCCGGCTCTCTGACGATCTGGAGCGACAGGTGCAAGACCGAACGGTCGAACTTGAGGCTTTCGTCCAATTTACCGAGGCGGCCGATGGCGAGACCGACGTGCTGGCGCTGGCCGGGCGGGCGGTGGACGTCCTGAGCGTCCTGTTCCCGGGCTGTACCAGCGTGTATTACGCCCTCGAAGATGGTCTATGGCGGGCCAAGGTCTACACCAGCGATCTGAAGGCCGCCCCGGCGTTGCTGAGCACGATTCAGGCTGGGATACCGCTCGACACCCCTGTCTTCGCACGGCCCCTGCAACTGGGGGAACCTGTTTTCGTCGATGGCTGGAATCCGGAGCGAGAACAGCTCCCGCACACCGAGGCCTACCGAAGTGTCGCGGTGTACCCGCTGGTGGTGGGCGGTACCGTTCAGGCGATGTTCGCGCTGGGGAGCAAGGACACTCCACGTTGGTCTGCGCACCACCGGGCAGTGTTCCGTTCAGTGGTGCGCAGTCTGGGGCTGGCCCTCGAGCGGACCGAAACCGCCCGGCAACTTGCGGCCCAGAATGCCGAGTTGCGGGCGCGCACGCGGGCGCTGGAGGGCTTTGCGGCCCTTACCCAGGAGCTGGGGCTGAGTACGGAACCTGAGGTCCTGATTCAGCGCTCCCTGGACCTGGTCCTCTCCCTGTTGCCCCCCGGCTACGCCGTCTTTTCACAGATTGTCGGTGAGCGGTGGCACGCCACAGCCCTCGTCGGCGACATGCGGAAGCCCGAACTACAAGCAGCCATGGAGGCAGGCTTCCCGGTGGGACAGACCCCCAGTCTGGATCTGCCTCACCAGACGAAAGAGCCCCTGTTTCAGGACCACTACGATCCCACTCGGGACATTGCCCCGGAACTCGTGGAACACCTCTCGACGGTGGCCACCTTACCCGTGTTGGTCAACGGCGAGGTCAAGGGGATCTTCAGCACGGCCCTGTTCAGCGTGCGCCCTTGGAGTGTGGCAGATCAGGCGGTCCTGAGGACGACGGTCTACAGCCTCGGGCTGGCCCTGGAACGCGTCGGGCATGCCCAGCAGCTCACAGCCCAGCGCGACCTGTTGCAGGCGTCAAACGAGGAACTTGAAGCCTTCACGTACAGCGTCTCGCATGACCTGCGCACCCCAGTGCGACACATCATCAGCTTCGGGGATCTGCTCCGCCGCTCGCTCCCGGAGGCGCTCGACGCCAGGACGGAGCGGTACTTCGGGATTGTCTCCAAAGCGGCTTTGACGCTTAATACCCTGATTGACGGCATGCTGGAGGTCTCGCGCGCCTCACGTCAGCCGCTCAAGGCTGAGCAGGTGAGGTTGGATCGGGTCGTCCAGGCCGTGATCCAGAAGGTAGAGGCCAACCAGCCACAGCGCCAGATCGACTGGCAGATCCGTGCGCTGCCCATGGTGACGGGTGATGTGGAACTGCTGCGCCAGGTCATCACGGCCCTGATAGACAACGCAGTGAAATACACCCGGGATCGGGAACCCGCGGTGATCGAAGTGTGGGCCGAGGACCGGGGGCAGAGTTGGGCCGTGTTGGTGCGGGACAACGGGGTGGGCTTCAATCCGCAGTACAGCGGCAAGCTGTTCACCATGTTCCAGCGCCTCCACCGGCAAGAGGACTTTGAGGGGGCAGGGGTCAGCCTGGCCAACGCGCGGCGCATCGTGGTCCGGCATGGCGGAACGATGACCGCCGAGGGCCAGCCGGGAGCGGGCGCCACCTTCGGCTTCATCCTCCCCAGAGCCCCTGGCTGAGCCCTGGTCCAGCCGGCTGATTACGCCCCACCGGTTCCCGCCCGCCCGAGATAGACACCACGGTGCTGCCACCCTGCATGATCCGGAAGGTGAAGGGCATTCACCCAGCCCAGCGAATGCGGCACGGCGTCCATGTCCCGCATTCCCTCCCCGGTGCGCTGGGGAGGGGGCAGCCATTGTGTCGGTGCCCAGCCCCGGACGAAACTCACGATCAGGAAGGCATCGGTCTTGAAAAACTCCAGGGACGGCCTGGAACCGACGGGGACCTGTGGCCAGCGCTCCGGCACACAGGGGTCAGACGCCTGGCCTGAGCTGCCGGGGCCGGGTAGCCACCGAGAGGCACAGCACGGCGGTGATCACGCACAGTGCGACCTCCCAGCCAAACACGGTTCTGAAATCCGCGATTGTTGCTCCCCACCGGCAGGCGGCGCGGGAGCGTATGCGGCTCAGAAGGGTTCGGCGGTGTGCCCGGACATCGCCGAACTTCTGGCAGGCTGACGTGCGAAGGCGTGTTCGAATGTCCATCGCGGTCACGCTGTTAATAGCCAGCTTAGCCGGAGTTCCCTGTCGGAAATAGATCAGCACAGCGGGAGGCTGCTGGCAGAAGGTCGGTAGTCAGCGTCCTACAGCAGGTTACGCCCAGGCACTGACCGCATGTCGCTGCGGTCAGGCGTGAAGCCGTGGTTTCTTCCAGGTGAAAAATTGCGCTTCGCTGCTGCTGGTCTGGGTGCAGACACCAGCTATGAAGAGGTCAGTGCGGGCTTGTTGGAAGGCGGTTGCGACCTGTTCTTCAGGCCCTGGACAGGGCTCAGGTTCCAGCTCACTGGCACATCCACTCTTACCAGATCATTACACCGGTTGAAGCCCTGACATTTCGGCCCCTATGATGGGCACTCCAGGTCAAGTCAGCTACCCCACTCCGGCGGTCAGTTTTTGTGTGACTGGACCGCCCCTCCCTGCTCCCCTTGCCTTCAGGAGATCCTTCTTATGCCTATGACGCTTTCGACAGCCCCCAAACGCCTTCTGCTCGCTGGCCTTCTGGCCCTGGCAGCCTGCGGCCAGGCTCCCCAGAGCGCGGCTCCGGCAACGACCACTTCCCTTGGAACCCAGAGCCTGCGTGCTGCCGATACTGGCCCCCTGACCCGTATTGGTGCGGTGCAGGGTGAAACACCCAGCGGCGACGCCCCATCACCTCTGCTCGGCCAGCGCGTGACCGTGGAGGGCGTCGTGACAGGTCTGCGGACCTCGTATGTGTCGGCGACCCGCTCGGCGGAGGTGGACGGCTTCTTCATGCAGGAGCACAAGCGGGACATCAACCGCAATGGGCTGGCCAGCGACGGCATCTTTGTGTTCTGTGGGAGCGCCTGCCCCACCGTGACGCCAGGCGATCTGGTGCGGGTCAGTGGCGCGGTGGCCGAGCAGTTCAAGGCGACGCAGATCAGCGCCGATGGCCTGACGAAGCTGGAATCGGGAGTTGCCCTGCCCCCTGCCGTGCAGGTCAAGCTACCGCTGCCCGTATCCGAACGCGAGCGTTACGAGGGTATGCGTATCGGCACGAAGGGCGTGGTGACCAACAATTTCACGCTGGGGCGTGGGGCCAGCTTCGACATTGCCGACGACCGCATCTTCACCTACACACAGATCAACCGCCCCAGTGCCCAGGGCCTGGCGGCCTATCAGGCAGCGGTGGCCGAACGGGTGCTGCGGATCGACGATTCCAGCCGCTGGCAGAATCCTGATCCCGTGATCTTCGCGCGCGCGGGCCAGCCTCTCAGCGCCGGCAACACCTTGCGGGGCGGCGACCGTGTGGTCGTGACCGGTGTGCTGACCTTCGGCAACGACGGCTGGACTGGCAGCGGCAGCGAAGATGTCTACCGCCTGCAAGCCGCCTCGGCCACGGTGGCGGGCCCTGCGCGGCCCAAGACCCCGACCGGCGTGGGTGGACGCCTGCGCGTGGGCAGCATGAATGTGCTGAACTATTTCACCACCCTGGACGGACCCAATACCGGCTGCACCCCAGGCGGAAGCAGCAGCGACGCGCGCGGTGCCAACAACTGCGACGAATTCCTGCGTCAACGCGACAAGATCGTGGCGGCGATCACGAAATTGGATGCCGACGTGCTAGGTCTGCTCGAAATTCAGAACGACTTCGAGAAGGGCAGCCGCAGCAGCATCGCCAATCTGGTCAGCGCCCTGAACACCGCGACCGCGCCCGGCACCTACGCCGCGATCAATCCCGGCGAAAACGTAGGCACCGACGCGATCACGGTCGCCATGATCTACAAGCCCGCCAGCGTGACCCCGGTCGGGCATCTCGCCGTGCTCGACAACGGCTTTGACCCCAGCTATCAGGACAACCGCAACCGGCCCACCCTGGCCCACACCTTCCAGAGCAAGGCAAATGGGGGGCGCGTGACGGCGGTGGTGGCCCACCTCAAGAGCAAGGGCAGCGCCTGTGCGGGCGATCCGGACCTCAACGACGGCCAGGGCAACTGCAACCTGACCCGCACGAATGCCGCGCAGCTGATCGCCCGCTGGCTGGGGACCAATCCCACTGGCGTGCAGGAGGAAGACCGCCTGCTTCTGGGGGACTTCAACGCCTACCGGATGGAAGATCCCCTGCAGGCGCTGGAAAGGGCCGGGTACATCAATCTTTTCGACTCCTCCAGCTACTCCTACCAGTTTGATGGCCAGTGGGGCAGTCTCGACCACGCGCTGGCGAGCACAAGCCTCGAGCGTCAGGTGGTCGGCGAGACGAAGTGGCACATCAACGCCGATGAGCCAACCGTGCTCGACTACAACACCGAGTTCAAGAGCGCGGCGCAACTGGCGAACTTCTACGCGGCTGACCCTTACCGCTCCAGCGATCACGATCCGGTGCTGGTGGGCCTGAACCTGCGTGCCCAGACCCCGCTGCCTGCCTCGGCACCCATCGTCCGGCTCAACCTCTCGCCTGACACTGCAGCGTTGACGGCCACCGTGGGGGGCAACCCCGTTCGTCAGAGCTTCGTCGCCAACGGTGTGAATGTTCCAGACGCCCTGACGGTCAGCGTGACCCCCCGTGAGGGTGCTCCTGCTCTGGCGACCGCGCCGACCACTGCGACCAGCGGCGAGCCTTTCGCCGTCGCCGTCTCCGCCCCGCAGGGCACCGCGCCCGGTATCTACACCTACGAGGTGAAGACGATGGCGGGACAGGCCAGCGATACCAGCATCCTGACGGTGACGGTGCAGGCTCCACCCGCTCCAGGGACCGCCGACCTGTACTTCAGCGAATACGTAGAGGGCAGCAGCAACAACAAGGCCCTCGAGATCTACAACCCCACTGCGCAGGCGGTGGACCTGAGCGCCTACAGCGTCGAGCTGTACTCCAACGGCAGCGCGACCGCCGGGAACAAGGCGGTCCTCAGCGGTTCGCTGGCGGCGGGCGGGACCCTGGTGCTCGTCAATAGCCAGGCATCGGCGGCCCTGAAAGAGCGCGGCCAGATGACCAGCGCCGTGACCAACTTCAACGGCGACGACGCCCTGCTGCTCAAGAAAAACGGTGAGGTGATCGATAGCTTCGGGCAGGTTGGCTTCGATCCGGGCACGCAGTGGGGCACCTCGCCGACCGCCACCCTGGATAGCACCCTCCGCCGTAAGGCCAGCGTGACCACCGGAGACCGCAATGGCCTGGACGCCTTCGATCCCGCCGCGGAGTGGGACGGCTTTCCCCAGGACACCTTTGATGGCCTCGGCACCCGTTGATCAGGGGTGGGCCGTTCTGACACCTTCACTCGGGTAAGTGGTTGAGCGGTGGCGGTCCGGGAACGGGACCGCCACCGCTCCCTTGAGCATCATCGGCCATGCCCTGTGGTGTTCTCACTGCTCTTCGCTGGGTCTGCGCGGGTTTCAGGCGGTGAGGAGCCGAACACGGGGTGTGGCGTGCCGCGGCTGGGCAGGGGCGCTCCTCAACGTGCAGGTTGAGCCGCTGCTGACCTGGGATGTGACAGTGGTCCGTTGTCTCGTGATCGATTCACACCTCTACCTCGCCGCCCGCCATGTCAATGCGAACGGTGTCTTCGTTGGTGCATCCGGTGGTTCCGTCGGCACCACCCTGCTCTCAATTCCAGCGACGTTAACGCAGCTGAGGCCCCAGTCTCCGTTCGCGCCATGCCCCACGCTAGCGGACGTAAGACGCCCCATTGATATCCAGCGTTGCCCCGGTCATGTGCCTCACCAGGCCTGAGGCCAGGAACACCACAGTGGCGGCCACATCCTCCGGCGGGGCCGCGTCTCCCAGTGGGAATTCACGGTCCAGCTCGGCAGCGTGTTCGTCGAGGTAGGCTTCCGCCATCTCGGTGCGGACCCAGCCGGGGGCAACGGCGTAGGCCAGGACGCCCTCATGGGCAAAGCCCCGGGCAATCGAGCGGGTCAGGGCGATCACGCCGCCTTTCGAGGCGGCGTAGTGCATGGCGTCCGGTTGATCTCCCCGGAAGGCGGCCCGGCTGGCGATATTGATGATGATGCCGCCTCCGTGGCCCCGGAAGTGCCCGATGGCCTCCCGGCAGGTGTCCGCCACGCTCAGCAGGTTGACCTGCAGGGTCTCGTGCCAGACGTTGGCCCATGCCTCCAGGGGATCGTCCACCGTGACCGACGGCGCGACCCCGGCGTTGTTGACCACCACGTCGATGCGGCCTTGCCAGGCGGCGGCAGCCTCGAACAGCCGGATGGCCTCGCCCTCACGGGCCAGGTCGCCACTCAGGACGTGAATTCGCTCTGCACCGAACGCCTCTATCAACGTCTGTGCCCCGTGGCCACTGCGCCCCAGGTGGGCCGCCACCGATGCACCTGCGTCCAGCAGGCTGCGGACGCATGCGGCACCGATTCCGCGAGAAGCCCCCGTCACGAGTACCACCTTGCCGTTCAGATTGATCATGGTTACCAGTCAAGCATACGGGCCACGGTGCTATGTACCTTTGGCGCGGTGCCGTGTCGTATGGAGCAGTGCGGAGCCCACTGCCATTCGGTGCCGATTTGCGTTCGGTCTATTTTTTGCTCAGTTCGGCCCAGGGCAGGAAAGTCAAGGGGTTGTACCCGGCTTTGGTCAGCGGCGCGCCGCTCAGACGGCTGCTGTATACCAGGTATTTGGTTTCCTGCGGCAGATTGATCACTGGAGCTAGCTCGTGCGCGCGGCGCCCCACCTGGCTGTAGAGCTTGTCACGCTGCGCGGTGTCGGTGGTGGCCCGCGCCTGGTTAAGCCACCTGTCGATGCTGGCGTCCTTGAAGTTCGAGCGCAGTGAGAACCAGCCCTCACTGCTGTAGAAGGTGTACATGAAGTTGTCCGGGTCGGCGTAGTCCGGGGACCAGCTCAGGACCGTCATGGGTTCCATTCCCTTGCCCGCGTCGGTGGACAGTTCGCTGGCCTGTTTGGGTTGCAGGTTCAGGCGGAACTTGGGATTCAGCGCTTCGACGCTCTGTTTCAGGAGTTCCAGGGCAGTCTGCGAGGACGTACTGCCGGCACGGTAATTGGCCGTGAAGGTAAAGCCGTTTTTCCAGACCTCACCGCCGAACGCGCGCTTGAAGGCCGCTTCCGCCTGCTTGGGATCGTACTTGTAAACGCTGATCTTGGGATCATAGCCGGGGAAGGTGGGGGGCAACATCATGGTGAGGTTGGTGCCCTGGCCCTTGAACACATCCTTGGTGTACTGAGCGTAGTTGAAGAGATATGAAAAGGCGCGGCGCACGTTCACGTCGCTGAAGAAGTTGGCGGGAATGCCCTTGCCGTCGAGCTTGCCGCTGCCCAGCAGCGCCGAATTCTTGATGTTCTGGTTCATGAAGATGGCGACCGTGTTGGTGTTGGGCAGGTCATCGACCCAGGAGACGCCAGGTTTCCCCTTGAGCTGCGCCTCGTCCACAGCCCGCCCGCCACCGTCAATCATGTCGGCGTCGCCGCGCAAGAAGGCCTGTTGTCGGGCCGCCAGCTCGGGCACCTTCTGGCGCAGCACGTTCTTGATGCTGGGCTTGTCGCCCCAGTAGCTGTCGTGGACGGTGAAGAGCAGGTTGCCCGCGTCGCGGCGCACCAGCTTGTAGGGGCCAGTCCCGTTGGGCTTCTCGTTGAGGGCGCTACCGGACAGATCCTTGCCCACCCAGCTCTTCCAGGTGGCCTCCGTGCCGTCCCACTCACCGATGCTGGCGGCGTATTTCCGGTCAACGATGGCCTGGCCGACGTAGGCCAGTTTGGACAGGAAGGCCGGATCGACCTTGGGCAGGCTCAGCACCAGCTGGCCCTGGGCGTTGCATTTGGCGGCGGACGTGATCCGGGCCCAAGTGATGGACTTGTCGTCGTTGGCGTTGGCCTGGGTGCCCAGTAGCGACTCGCTCAGGAACCAGTTGCCAGAGGACGCTTCGTTGGTGACCAGGTTGCGGCGGAAGGTGTATTCGGCGTCCGCACAGGTCATGGTGTCGCCATTGTGGAATTTCACGCCCGTACGCAGATCGAAGGTGTAGGTCTTGCCGCCGTTGCTGGCGGTCCACTTGGTGGCCAGCGCCGGGACCAGCTGCTTGAGGCTGCTACCCGGGTAGGTCAGCAGCGGCTCGTACACGTTGACGATCACGGGCGCGGAGATGACGTCGTACATCGCTGCGGGGTCCAGGGTGATCACTTCTGCGCTGGACTGGATCACCAGCGTATCTGAAGGCGAGGCGGCCAGCACGGTTCCAGTCAGCAACACGGCACTCAGGACAATCAGATTTTTCATGGTGCTGCAACCCTAGCAAGCTGCTGACCTGAGCTGGTGAGGCGGCGCCCCTCGTCATTCGGGGCTGTTTCGTGGGGCTGCCCACATCGCCTCCGCCAGGGTCAGTCCGCTGCGCTGGCCCAGCTTCCCAGCGGCAGCTCACTGAGCCGCCGGACTTTCATGGTCACTGCCTGCCCTTGCACCGTTGCCTCCCCATGCACGATGAGCGCGCGGGCGTCGCGGAGCAGAACGCGGTGGGCTTCCCACAGATCGGGAGGGATGATCGCCTGCACACGCGTAAAGGCGTCCTCCAGCACGAAGAACGCAAATCCCTTGGCTGTTGGAGGCCGCTGTCTCGTGACCACCAGGCCCGCTGTCCACGCTTCCTGCCCGTGACGCAGCCCGCTCAGTGGCACGCAACCCAGATCGCGCAGCCGGGCACGGTGGGCGTCCAGGGGATGTCTCCCGGTCTCCGAAATTCCCCTGCTTTCCAGATCCAGGACCAGCAGTTCGTCTGGCGAAAGGGCGGACAACTGGGGCGGTTCAGTCTGGGGAAGGAGCAAACCACGTGTTCCAGGCTTGCGGGCGTTGGCGACCGTGTGCAGGACGTAGTACACCTCGCGCCTGTTCTTCTGCGCGTCCACGCCATCGAACGCGCCCGCTTTCGCCAGGGTGTCCAGAGTGTCGCGTTTCACCTCCACCCGGTCATAGAAGTCCTCGACGCCCTTGTACTTCCCGCCCGTCAGACGTTCCTGCACGATCTGTCGCGCCAGGCCCTCACTCACGCCCTCCACCACGGTCAGGGGGAGCCGGACCGTCTGTTCGGTCTTGGCCCGGTACGACACACCTGAGCGATTGATGCACACGCCGCGCAGGGTTACGCCCCAGCGGCGGGCCTCATGACTGACTGTTGCTGGAGGCCACAGGCCAGGCGCTTCGGTCAGAACCCCGCGAGGTACGCCGCTGGGTGGTGCTGACGCATCCAAGCGCTGGAATAAGCGTGTTGTGCGAAGGCGTGGGCATGGCTCTCGGCGAAGCCGTAGCCCTTGAAGGCCGCGCAGATAGCGAAGATCTCCTCGGCCTCCCAGGGAAACGCCCCGGTGGTCAGAGCCGCTCCAGCAGTGAAGCTGTTCTTCAATTCGTCCAGCTCGCCCTCGTCTTCGGTCTTGCTCAGACGGCTGCGGAATCGATCCGCGTCAGGCCAAGAGTATCCGGCGTAGTGGACGGCGATCCGTAAAATCTGCTCCTGGAACATCAGCGTGCCGTGTGTGGGGGCCAAGATGGTGCGTAATGGTTCGGGCAGGTCTGGCACGAGCTCCTCACCCCTGGCCCTCCTGACGTAGGGGTGCACCGTGCTGCTCTGGATCGGGCCAGGACGCACCAGCGCGATCTGGTGGGCGAGCTGGGTCATGTTCTTGGGCTGCAAGCGGGCCGTCATCTGCACTTGGGCGGGAGATTCGATCTGGAACATGGCGAGGGTATCTCCGGAAGCAATCCGCTCCCACACGGCGGGATCGTCGGGCAGATCGCCGTATTCCACCCATTCCCCGGTCAGGCGCATGACCTCCTCGCGCGCCCGTTCCAGGGCTGCCAGCATTCTCAGGCCAAGCAGATCCAGCTTGATCAACCCTAAGCGTTCAACGTCGTCCTTGTCGAAGGTCAGCATTCGGATGCCGCCGCTGGAACGGGTCAGGGGCGAGTAGTGGGTCAACGGACTGGCGCTCAGGACCACGCCGCCGGAGTGCGGGGCCAGATGCCGGACGAATCCCGGCTCGATCTTTTCCAGTAGGGAGAGCAAGGCGTCTTTGACGGGAGCCTCGCCTAGCACCTCGGCGAACACCACCTCCGCTTCGCGGGCGCGGTGGGGCCGGAGATGGCGGAAGTCACGGCCCAGGGCGCGGCTCAGGCGATCTCGCAGTTCAGGGGGCAGACCCAGGGCGCGGCCCAGATCCTGCACGGCGCTGGGCAGGCGGTAGGTGATCTTATTGGCCACCATCGCCTCCCCAGTGCCCTCGCCGCCCCAGCGGGCCTCCACCCAGCTCAAGACCTGATCTCTACGACTGGAAGCAAGATCGATGTCCACGTCCGGCATGGACGCACGCCCGGTATGGAGAAAGCGCTCGAACAGCAGGTTGTGTTTGATCGGGTCAGAGAGGGTGATTCCGAGCAGGTAACAGAGGACTGAACCCGCCGCGCTGCCACGCCCAGCCGCGAGAATCCCATGTTCCCGGCAATAATCCATGACCTCCGCGGCCGTCAGGAAGAATCCGGCCATCTCCAGCGTTTGCACGGTGGCGAGTTCCTGCTGCAAGCGGGTACGGGCGGTTGGTCTGGTGTCCGGCAAGTAGCGTAGGGGTAGAGCTGCAAAGGCGCGCTCCTCCAGTGCCTCCTGCGGCGTCTGGAACAGCCGCAGTTTTGTTTCCGGAGCGTAAAGTCGCTCTGGGCGCAAATCCAGAGCGCAGACGTCAGCCAGCTTCTGGGCATTGAGCAAAGCGTCTGGGAAAGGCAGCAGTGCCCCCCACTCTTCCGGTGTGCTGACGTGACGAGCGTCGTTGCGTGGGCGCTCGGCGTGGGGAATCTCCACATCGATGCCCAATCGGGCACAGGTCAGAGCGTCCAGCAGCGGGTACTCAGTTTGCGCTCCCATGTTGATCTCGGGCGCGGCCACCACAGGAAGTTCCAGATCGCGCGCCAGCCCACGCAGGTACTCCAGACGGCGGCGCTCGTTGGGCGCTGCACCGTGGAACAGTTGCACGTACAGCTCAAAGGGGAACGACTGACGCAGCGTTCGCAAATACGCTACTGCCCGCGCCATCTCTTTGCGCTCTCCAAGGACCGTGGGGAAACCCTGCCGCCCGCTCATCAGACAGACCAGGTGATCCCCCCGGCTGGCGGCCTCCTGTAGGCGCTCCAGCGGCAGCCCGTCTGGGGTGCTCAGGTGAATCTGGGTCACCAGTTCGCACAGCAGGGCATAACCCGCGCGGTCTTTCGCTAGCAGTACCAGAGGAAAGACCTCGTGCGGGTCCTTTGACCTGGGCGGGGCAGGGAACAGCACGGGAAGGGTCACACCGGTGACTGCGCTGACTTGCGCTTCTACAGCGGCTTCGCACAACTCCACTGCTCCCGCCACGCTGCACCAGTCGGTCAGGCCCACTGCGCTGTACCCGCGCTCCTTCGCCAGTCGGACCAGTCTGCGGGGGCTGACGGTGCTGCGGCCTTCCGAGAAAGAGCTCTGGCAGGTCAGGAGCGCGGGCAGAGGGCGGTTCATCCTCAGTCCTGAATCCGGGCCAGCCACCAGACGCCGCCGTCCTCATGATGCAGCTCGGCCAGCAGTCCGCCAGCCTGCACCAGAAAGCAGTCCCGTGGAGCCTCACCTCGCCACCAGCGTCCGCCGTAACGCCACTGGTCCAGCACCCCTTGAATGGCGTAAGCCCGCCCCTGCCAGATCAGCCGTTCCAGGCCGCCCGCAGGCGTCAGACTCACCTCGACGGCCTGCTGCACCGCTTTCATGGACCGACGCCCTCAAAGAAGGCCAGCGTGCGCTCCACCGCCTTCTGGCGAGCCTGGGTCCGGGTCAGCGCAGCTTTCCAGCCCTGCCGAGGCGTCATGGCACTGGGCCGTACTCTTCCCGTCAGCCAGTCCACCCACTGATAGCGGGCGTCGGTGGCGTAAGCGTAGGGGTCCAGCCACTGCACCTTGACGAGTGCCTCGGGAAAGCGGTCCAGCACGTCTCTCGTGACCTCAAGCTCGGCCAGGGACGCCCAGAGGCCCACCATCCGCCCTGGCTGCTGGATCCCGGACAGTTGGACGGTCAGCGCCTCGATACCGAGGGGCAACGCGCCTGTATCGCCCAGGGCCAGGCCAGCGATCCGCAGCAGACCTGCTGAATCTGGGTTTCCCTTGAGTTTGCGGGTAGCTGAAAGCTGACCGCCCAGCGTCTGGGTATGAACCGTCAAGTACGCGGCGGATCGACCCCGCAGATCGGCCAGGATCGGGGGCAGAAGTACCGAGAAGATCACGTCCGCCTCGCTGGGTTCGTGCAGTGGCACATCCAAGTCCATGCGCGCCTCGATCACGCGGCCTGGCACGTACCGCTGCACCGCTTTCGTGCGTTCCCCTTTCAAGAAGCGGTTGACCCGCCGGCCCACGTCCACGCCGAGAAAAGCTTCCCGCTGCGCCGCGCTCCACTTCATCAGATCCGCGAGACCTCGCACGCCGAGGAAAGCCAACTGCTCGATGTGCGCCGGGGTCAGCCCGATCACTTCCAGATGGGCAGCGGGGGTCAACGCCAGGAACGCTTTTTCGGCGCTGCCCACGTCTCGAACCTCACCTGGCCGGGCACGCAGAGCGGCCAAGTGAGCGACTTCCAGACTGTCGGCCAAGCCGACAGGAGCATGCAGCGCGGCAGCCAACTCCCGCGCAGCGGCGATACTCAACTTGAGGAAGACGGTTCCTGGCACTCGTCCCTCTACCCGGTCCGAGTAGCGCGCGTACAGCGTTTCAAGCAGTTCAGCCCAGGCGGCAATTGCTGCTGGCGCACTGATCCCCTCAGCGTGGAGCTCCGGACAACGGCTCAGCGCCGCAAGGTCACGCATCCCTGTTTGTACGCCGGCGTCTCTCGCTTCCAGGCTGGCGTACAGCACCCGTTTCGATTCGTTCAACACCGCGACGGGCACACCAGGGTGCTGACGGCCCAGCAGAACCAGTGGCCAGGGTGAGAGTGTCACGCAGGCCAGCGGCATCCTTCTAGACCCAGCGGGCGCTGACCCGGGGCACGCCTACACCTACCCGGCCCACCATCTTGCCCTGGACCTGCACCTGCTCGGCCGGGAACGTCATCCGCGGAATGTCCGGGTTCTCCGACATCAGCACGATCTGATCGTGGAAGTGGTACAGCCGCTTCAGGGTGGCCGTGCCTTCGCCGGGCACCAGCACAACGGCCACCTCGCCGTCGTGAACCTCAGTGGTGGGCCGTACGATCACGTAGTCGCCGTCGAGGACGCCAACGCCAGTCATGCTCTCCCCGCGCACCCGCAGCAGGAAATCGCCGTTGCGCATGTCCAGCAGGGTCTCCAGGCTGGGGGTGTAATCATCCGGGGCCTGGTCCGCCAGTGCTGGGGGTCCCGCAGCAATCGAGCCGTAGATGGGCAGCCCGTGGCCCAGGGCCACCTTGGCGCGGTCCGTGGGGATCAGCGGAGCGTACCGCTCCGTACTCGGTTCCAGGTAGCCCAGACCTCGCAAGATGCCCGCCTGAAAACTCACCGCCTGCTTGGTCACGCCCACTTGCGCGGCGACAGCGCCCAGGGTGGCGTTGACCCCCAGTTGGAGGACGGCGTTCAGGATGGCGGTGCGGGTGCGGGTCAGGTCTGGGGGCATGGGGTTTCACCTCGATTCTTGACCGGGATCAAGAAGATGGTGACAGCTTGCACCATTTCTTTGTCTCGTGTCAAGATATCTCTGAGGTGACCTAAAGCATGATCCACACTCAGCACTGCGATTCAGAACCCACGGGATACACGCGCCAGATCGAGATTCGACTGGTCTTTCCGGAGAAGATTCGTTACGAGCAGGGCAAGCCCGTGAAAGAGCCGGGACCGGACCCGGAGCGAGTGATCGCGGCGCTGCGCCCAGAGGTGGAGCGGGGCGTGCAGCACAGGTACGGCGAGGAGACGGAAGTGGTGTTCCGGGTGGCGCAGGCTCCCAGCATCCGGGTCACGGGACAATTTGGGGAAAAGGCGGGCGTGACGGGCGCGTTTGTTCAGGAGATTCTGGACGGCGTCTTTGAGCATCTGGTGGTGGAGTAGGGCAGCGTCGCATCCTACGGCTTTCCGTCTCACTCCAGGGAGAGGACCGATGAAATTTCTGCTCACTTCCGCCGGGATTAAGAATCCCAGCCTCCTCACGGCCCTGGTGGACCTCCTGGGCAAGCCGATCTCTGAAGCCAGCGCCCTGTGTATTCCCACGGCGATCTACCCCTTCCCCGGTGGGCCGGGCATGGCCCACAGGTTCATCAGCGGACTCACCAGCAGTCCCATGTGCGAACTGGGTTGGAAGTCGCTGGGCGTCCTGGAACTAACCGCTCTCCCCAGCATCGACAAGGCGTACTGGACGGCTGCAGTGCAGGAGGCCGACGCCCTGCTGGTGTATGGCGGTGACATCCATTATCTGTGTCGCTGGATGCGGGAATCTGGGCTGGCCGATCTCCTGCCGTCACTCCGTGAGACCGTCTACGTGGGCATCAGTGCGGGTAGCATGGTCACGGCCCCGGTGTTCGGCGAGACGTACGATGACCCGAAGCGGCCCTTCGTTATCGATCAGGGCCTGGGGCTGGTGGACTTTGCCTTGCTGCCACACCTTGATCACGAGCAGCACCCGGAGAGTTCCACGGTCAACGTGGCAAGAATGGCGGCCGAGGTTCCTGTGCCCACCTATGGGATTGACGACCAGACCGCCATCAAGGTGCTCGATGGCACCATCGAAGTGATCTCCGAGGGCCGGTGACGGCTCTTCACGCCTTAAATACTTGCAGAGCGCTGGTAGCGCCTGAGCGCAGGTTTGACAGCAGGGCTGCGCGCTGCGAATTCGGGTGCTGCAACATGCCCCATTCCCAGGTGGATCCGTCGCACCGTCAACTTCATTGCTGCCAGATTTCCCACTCCACAAAAGAGCATGAGCAGCAAATGAAGTAAACATCATGCTGCACAGCGCCCCCAGCTTCAGAGTTCTGTAAAGGACAGGTGGTTAGTGTAGGGCAATGTCTCTCCACAACCCTGCCAGTTCTCCACAACCGGGAAGCGCCGGGCCGGCGCTCTGCGACTGTCAGGCCGTGACGCCGCTGGACGTGAGCAGCATCACAGCCCTGTCCATTCGCGCCACCTCCACCCATCTGCAACGCAAACTCGCTGTACTTCTCTCAGCCCATGACGTCCCTGGCGAGGTGCAGGTGGATGCCACACGCATTGGTCGGCCATCGTTCGATCAGCTGGATCAGGTTCTGGCCGCATTTTCACGTACAGAGCGCCCAGATCTGTTGGCGGCGCCCTGGATGGACGGACGGTTGGACACCTGGCAGCTGGCGCCGCTGGATCAGTGGGTGCAGCGCCTGAGCACGCCCTGGTTCGAAACCATCAGCGACCACCTGAAGTTTCATCTGCAACCGGTCGTCCATCTGGGGACAGGCGAGGTGTACGGTTATGAGGCCCTGGTCCGCGCCCAGCAGAATGGACAACTCATCGGTGCCTGGCCCCTCCTGCAAGCTGCCGCTGCGCATGGGCAGGCCCGCGCCTTTGATGCGCAGGCCCGCAGAACAGCCATCCGGCAGGTCTATCCACAGCTCGACACGCGCCAGCAGCTGTTCATTAATTTTGCGCCAGGCGTGGTCTATAACCCGGATATCTGCCTCCAGACCACCTTCGCGGCCTGCCGGGATGTGGGGGCTGATTTCTCGCGTCTGGTTTTTGAGGTCACGGAAAGTGAGACCTTTCCGGACCTCAAGCTGCTGCGCTCCATCCTGGACCGTTATCAGCAGGAGGGTGCTCAGGTGGCCCTAGATGACCTGGGGGCCGGACACACCAGCCTGAGCTATCTGATGGAACTCCGGCCAGACATCGTCAAGCTGGACCGGGCGCTGATTAGTGGTCTGCATGAGGATGACCGCCGGGTTCCACTGGTCACCGCACTGATCGGCTATGCCCATGACCTGGGGATCCGGGTCGTCGCAGAAGGCATCGAGACACAGGACGAACTGGCTCTGATGATTGCCTTAGGTGCCGACTATGCTCAGGGCTATTTTTTGGGCCGCCCGGCACCCGAAGCGGCAGATCTCCTTCCCCAGGCCGCCAGTTTCTGGGCCAGCTCATGACTCAGCTTGCCGAACCAGGCGCAGCGGCGAGCCGGCCCCTGAAGACTGCCCTGGTGTGGCAGGTTCTGGACACTGCGAATGTCGGTCTGCTGGTGACCGATGCCCAGCGGCGCATTGTGTATGTCAATGAGGCTTTCAGCCGAGTCACGGGCTACACCCTGCAGGAGGTTAGTGGACGGACCTGCGCTTTTTTGCAGGGTGCAGAGACAGACCCGGCGGACATCGCGTTCATGCGTGGCTGTCTGGACCGCGGCGAGCCGTTCGAACGGGTCGTGCTGAATTACCGCAAGGATGGAAGGCCGTTGTGGTACAGACTGCGGGTGCAGCCGATGTTCGTGGACGGCACGTTGGAATACTTCGTGGGTGTTCAGGAGGATTATTCGGATGCCCACGCTGCGCAACGTGAACTGGAGCGTCTGGCCTACCATGATGGACTGACCGGGTTGAGCAATCGCCGGGCCTTTGACGTGCAGCTGAAACAACTTGTCCATGAGGGACAGCCGTTTGAACTCCTGCTGCTGGATCTCAATAACTTCAAGCAGGTGAATGACCAGTACGGCCATCCTGCCGGAGACGCACTGTTACAGCGGGTGGCGGCTTGCCTGGCGCGGGTTTCGCAGGGTGAGGGGACGGCCTACCGGATCGGAGGAGACGAGTTCGGTCTCCTGTTTCCGGATGGGAACAGGCGCGGGCAGCACCAGGGGATCAGCCTGCTGGATGACCTGATCAGTGTCGGTGACGAACGGATTGATGGAGCGGTGGGGAAAGCGCGTTTTCCCGACGAAGCCAGGGACGTCGAGGCGTTGCTACGGCTCGCGGATCGGCGCCTGTATGCACAGAAGACCCTGACCCGGCCGAATCAGGTTGCAAGGCAGCGCTGACGTCCCTGTCAAGGCGCCACGATCATGGTGGGCAGTCCGGCGATACCGCGCGGTTCAGGTTCCGCGCGCACCCGTTGGTCAGCGAGGCTCTATAGGCGGCGACTGATGACCGCGAACGTACGGTTGACCGGCGCCAATCGCCAGGATGTGCCTCTGTTTCCTCTGTCTGCCCTCTTCACCCCATCCTGGGCGCTCCAGCAAAACGGTCGGGGCTGATGTGCGTCTCATCCTCCCAGTGCCATGAGAGGGGTTCAGAGGAGGCCTGAAGTTTATTCAGGATTCCCTCGCCGCTTCAGCGCGGCCTTGTTGCGGTACATCCGCTGATCAGCCAGGCGGACCAGGGCTTCCATATCCTGGCCGTCGTCCGGGAACAGGGTCATTCCCACGCTGGCCCGCACCGGCAGGTTCCCGCCCTCGACGGCGGCCAGGGTCTCCTGAAGCCTGAGTGCGAAGCTCTGGGCCTCATTTTCTCCGGCGCAGGCAAGCACGACCATGAATTCGTCCCCACCCAGCCGGTAGAGCTGGTCGCCGGCGCGTGTGTGGACCCGCAGGGCATCGGCCACCGAGCGCAACACCCGGTCACCCTCGGCATGCCCGTGGGCGTCGTTGACATTCTTGAATCCGTCAAGGTCGAGCACCACCACGGCAAAGCTCTCGCCCCGCCGCATGGCGCCCTCCATATGCGCCTGGAGCTGGGCCTCCAGGCCATGCCGGTTGCGCAGCCCCGTCAGGGAATCGTGGGCGGAGGCCCACTCGGTCTCTCGCTGGACCGCTATCCGGGCGCTGGCATCTTCCTGCACGCCAATCCAGTACCGCAGGGCACCATCCTGGAACACGGGGCTGATATGCATGTCGAACCACAGCGGCTGCCCGTCTTTGGTGTAATTGAGAATGAGCTGATGCAGGTGAGTCTGGCGGGCTATCCCTTCCCGGATGGCCCGCCGGGCCTCCGGGTCCGTCTGGGGTCCCTGCAACAGGCGGGGGTTACGGCCACGGACCTCCGTGAACGTGTAGCCGGTCCGGCGCGTGAAGGCCGCATTGACGTAAAGCAGACGCTGATGCGTGTCGGTGATCATCACGCTGATATCCAGTGCATCCCAGGCCGCGATCAGGGCATCACCATCCACCGGGTTGCCGGAGAAGTCAGGGGGAGGCTCGTCTTCCGGCGGGCCAGCCTTTCTGTCGGCCATCACCAGGGGAATCAGGCGGATCAGCGCGGAATGGAGCGGCGACGTGAAGTGCTCAAGCATGACCTTCCACCGGACGGAGGCGGCGTTCGCTCCACACCCTGTGGTCATATCCTGGGTTACTCAGTTGCAGCGCCACAGCATAGGTCCAGCCCAGATGGGCCTGGACAGTGCCCGCCGCAGCCCGGCGACTGGGCTGGCTCTGGGACTGAAACACCGTGATTAAGGCTGAGGACCCAAGTGCCTGGGCGAGGACCCGGGCCAGTTTCGTCTTCGGCCCCTTTTCCTGGGAGTGACTGTGCGACAGCCAGAGGGATACAGTCCAGGCCCAGGCGGCCTGTTGATGGATGTTCATGACCCACCGTACAGGATGCGGCGGCGCGTCAGAGAAGGAATAGCTTATGCGATTGCATTTGTTTTGTTGGCCGATCGGAAAGCTCGAATATGGCAGTCTCGCAGCATGATTGAGTTTTCTCAGTCACAGGAAACCCAGGTGATCTTTCGTGTTGCGATGCAATCCTGCTTCCTGATTTTCTTCTGAGGGCCCTGTACTGCTCGTAAGCGTGCGCCGGAGGGTTGTTGGTCACAAGCCCCCTGGCACCGCGCAACTCGCCGCCACCGCGCCCCTGTCAAGAAGCGTGCCTCGCCGGTTTCCTGGTTTGTGACCGCTTCTCCATCACACACCCACGCTTTCTGCCTTGCTGGCGGGGTGGGTCGCGTGCATTACCGCGCCGAATCGGGCTCTACCGTGATGGCTGTCCTGATGTCAACGACGGCGAACAGCGCGTATTCGGAGGCCTGCGGGGGCACCGTCAGGAGAATTTATGCCCCATGGCCACTCGGAGCAGACTCCATCACCCGGCTCAGCCTTGAGAACACCTGAGTTGGGTAACGGGTCTTCAAAGGTCAGATCGTTCATTCCGGTCTGGCTGGACTTCGCAAGGGCACTAAAGCCGAAGTTGGTGACGGATACAGCATCCCCCATGCCCAGCAGGTTGGAGAACACGGCACCTACATCCTGACTGCCGGCAGCACCAGCCTGCCATTGATGAGCTTCACCTACCGCACTGTGGGAATCCCAGTCCACCACCGCATGGATAATGCCTAGGATGCCGACTGGCAGGCCGTTCCGCCCTAGGTGCTCTCCACAGGAGCCCGGAGAGCCTTGTTGTCACTGCCTCTCAGGTCATTAATATCTGCCTGCCAGGCTCAGGAGCAGTTCGTCCTGCCAGCGGTTCAGGTCGTTGACGCCCGTCGGGTAGTTGTCCATCAGGAATGTGAAAATCAGCAGCCGTCCACTGTTGGCCACAAGGAACCCGCTGAGGCTGGACACGCCCGTCATGCTGCCCGTTTTCGCACGGACGTCGAGACCGGTGCCTTTCAGACGGTTGCGGAGCGTGCCGCCGTTCGCCCCGGCTTCAGGGTTGGCATCCCCTGTTCCCGCCACTGGCAGGCTTTCGATAAAGGCGTTCTGTCTCAACTCGAACGCCTCGGCGGGTGGCAGCACCGTCCCCAGGGGATTGAGGTAGGCGTAGCGCAGCACGGCATTCAGGTGCCGGGGCGTCAGCAGGTTGTAGCGGCTCAGGCCGCTGCCGTCGCACAGACGGTAACCCTCGCCTGCCACTCCCGTCGTTCTCATAAAGGATTCAAGGGCGGCAGAGGCGCGGGTCTCATCGCTCGTCCCGCCTCCCGGCTCCATGCCCAGCGCGGCGCGAAGCTGCTCGGCATAGATATTGTTGCTCGGCTTGTTGGTCTGACGCACCAGTTCGGTCAGCGGCGCGGACTGAACCTCGGCCACCTGCCAGTCCCCAGTTCCGGCTCTGGCCCGCACGACCGTCCCGGAAACCGTCATGTTGCTGGCACGCAGCAGGGCGGCGAAGCGTTGGCCCACACTCAGGGCCAGGGTGGTGGGATCGGTCAGCATGGCTGGATTGGGCTGGAGACCCGCCCTGGCTTCATCCCCGTTCACCACCAGCCGCAAGGACGTGGCTGCGTCCCCGTCGAGCCGCAGCGCCCCCACCGGATACTCGGTGTCATCCCACATCCAGCCGTGACCCCAGCGTGCCTGAGCGAAGGCGAAGTCGTCGATCTGCAAGGCATCTACGGTTTCGACTCCTGAAGCCGCCACCGCCTGGGCCAGCGCCTCCAGGGAGTTGCCTGCCCCCCTCTCGCGCAGGGTGGGGTCCCCACTGCCGCGCAGCGTCAGGCGTGCCACACGCCCGCCACGGACTGGCGAGGCCAGCACATGGGTCTTGAAAGTGAAGGTTTCGCCCAGGGTATACAGGGCCGCTGCCGTCGTGACGGCCTTGGTGGTGCTGGCGGGCACGAAGGCCTCCTGATCGCCAAAGGCCATCAGCGTCTCCCCGGTCTGGGCGTCCTGCACCAGGACGCCTGTGTGGGCACGGCAGGTGGCAGGCAAGCCGTCGGCCTTGAGCGGACCCCGTTGCAGGACGGTGGCGGGATCGTTCTGGGCAGCAAAAGAAGTCATGGTAGGGGAGAGCATAAGGAATCAATGACGTGGTTGAACGAGCAAGCTGTAAGTCTCCTGGTTCGTCGGCTTGCCGGTTATCTCGAACGCAGCACGTACCACCCCAGTCTCGACATCGCCTTCCGATCCAGTGAATTCTTCGGTTTACCCATCGAAGCCATCTTTTCCCGCACTCCCTTCGAGCCGCTGTCGATCACCGTGTACCCCCAAGGATGCGAGGCCATGATCAAGCCCCACATTTCCCGGATGACAGGCCCCAGACCACGCACGACACGTCGCGTTCCTGTCTTGACCACCTGCCTCGGCGCCCCTGCCCTCATGGCCGCCTGGGTTTTCATCGACTCCCTCTGGCGGTGGGCGCTGGTCATTCCGCTGGGCATCGTCACGCTGCTGGCCTTCGGTGCACAGTTGCGGCCCGGTGCCCTGGTCACCAGTGACGGGGCGGGGGCAGAACTTGACGAACGACAGTTGCAGGTTCGCAATACGGCGTATCTCAATGCGTACCGCAGCCTGGGCACGCTCGTCATTCTTGGAGCCCTGTACTGATCCATTGCAGTTGACGCCAGTTGGTGGCTGCCTACCACCTCGCTTGAACTCACTGCCTTCTTCTGGGGAGTCTGGGTACCACGACGCGGTTCTCCCTATCCCCATCCTCGCGTGGTCTGAACCTGACCTGGCCGGAAGGCGGAGGCGAAACTCTGCTGTTGATGGTGTCTCCTGACTGGGAAGAGTTGCTCTGGATCGTCATTCGAGGGGACTTGTGCTGGACGATGTTGGCTTCTAATCTACAGACTCATTGTCCTTTCCCGTATCCAGCAATCAGTCAAGCATTGCTGTGTTGGCGAGGCCGTGCCCGGCGGCCACGCTTGTCGAGATACATACGCTCATCCGCGAGCGCCAGGAGACCGTTCAGCTCGATACGTTCTGTACCCAGTGCTACACCCACCGAAGCGCCAACCGCGCTGAAGTTCGCCATCCGGACCACGCCCACCGCAGCGTCAATGGCCGCGAGCATGTCATCTCTCCACTCGTCTCCCGTCACTGACTGGGCGTCGACGTTCAGCACCACGAATTCATCCCCGCCCAGCCGGTACACGCTGACCTGAGGTGGCAGGTCCGCCACCAGCGCGCTGCTGAACAGTTTGAGCAGGACATCGCCCCGGTCATGGCCTTCAAGGTCATTGACGGCCTTGAAGCCGTCCAGATCCAGGAGGGCCACTTTGAGATGGTGTGGATCGACAACTCCGGTGAAGGTCAGCTCAAGTGCGCGTCGGTTCCCCAGGCCGGTCAACGCGTCGGTGAAGGCGGCCTGCTCTAGCAGGCGGTGGCGATTGCGTTCGGCCAGGGCCGCATTGATCGCCCGTCCTGCGGCGGTCAGCAGGTCACGGTCTGCGGTCCGCCAGCCCTCGGCCTGGTTTAAGCGGGTGAAGATGACCACGTACCGTGTCTCGTCATAGTGGCCCAGCGGCAGCCAGGCAGCTGAACGGAGCCCAGCGGCAATCAACTGTGGAGACGCCTGCGAGAAGGTGCGGTAATCATTGACGTACGCTGGCTCGTCGTGATCGACGACCTGCCAGATGTGTTCATTCCCGCGCTCAGAGATGTTGGGAACCAGGGTGCCAAACGCCTCGCCTTCGGCATTTCTGAACCAGCTCGTCACGACTTGCGCTTTGTGTCCCCTCACCGCCACCAGGCTGCCCCAGTCGACCCGAACCACCTCGGAGATCAGCTCAAGCGCACGCAGGGTGACCTCCATCGGCGGGAGGTCCAGGCTAAGAAGCTGGGACATGCTCAGCAGCCCCTGGCTGTACGTTTGATGCTCCTTAAGGGTCTGGACGAGTTGCCGGTTGGCTTGCGCTTCCCGCTCCAGTTCCAGGGTCCGCAGACGCAACTCGAGTTCGTCCATCGCCAGAACAGCCAGAGACTGCAGCGCCTCGCGGTCCTGAACAGTGAAAGGCGAGCGCGGTTGGTCATCGATGATGCACAGCGTGCCCAGCCGGTAGCCGTCCGGCGTTTCGAGCGGTGCGCCGGCATAAAAGCGGACGTGTGGTGCGTCCGTTACCATCGGATGGTGGGCGAAGCGTGGGTCCAGGGTCATGTCCGGCACGATCAGCGGTTCACTGGCCTGCAGGGTATACGCGCAAAAGGACAGCGAGCGGTCGATGGAGCGCAGATCAACACCCAGACAACTCTTGAAATACTGCGTGTCTTCATCAATCAGGGAGATCAGGGCGATGGGAGCCCCAAAGAACTGGGCGGCAAGTAATGTGAGCCGGTCGAAGGTCGCCTCCGGAAGTGTCCCGACAACTGCGTAGCGAGCCAGCGCTGCCAGTCTGTGGAGCTCCTGTTCCTGCGCGCTGAGGTCGGATGTCATTGCCTGTCATCCTAATCATCAGGCTTTACAGCTCCCTTTCAAGGCGTCGCAGGCTAGGCCATAAGCGTCCATCCTCAAATATTCCTACCTGCCAGCATGGGCCGAAATGCGGCTTCAGTACGGGTAAATCGCGAACTGGGATTGATTTGCGAAGGGGTAGCCATGCAAAAGGGACGGTGCGATCACTGCTGTCGGTGGTCATCTGGCAAGCGGTTCAGCGCCGTCACCAGATTTCTTCAAGAGATCGGGAGGTTCACGAATTGCTCTGCCAATACAACATGCAGGTCAGACACAGGACGCTTTGCGAATGCCCTGTGGATGAGGTTGGCACGATGATGGATCGCATCGATCGACACGACAGCAGGAAAGTCAACAGCGATTCAGGCAGATGACAGGAACGCTGAAGTTTTCGACTGTGTATGCCTGAATCGAGAACCTTCACCATTACGGCAGCCTTTCTGAGTCAGCCAGAAAAGCAACACGTACAAAGCGTTCCAGACATAGTCCACGCCTTTCCTGTACCTACCACAAGACAGGTGAAGGTGACACCACCGTCCTAAACGGTGTTTGACAGCTTGCCATTTTCCCTCTACACTCGTTTCATGTAACATATGTGGAGGATATTCTGGCCGATGATCGCACTATGCTCATGCCCGATGGGACGCCCACCTAATCCCCAAGCCAAAGCTGTATTGCTCGGCAAAGCTGCTGCCTACGTCTTGGAACATGGCCTGAGCGACCTGAGCCTGCGTCCCCTTGCCGCTGCCGTTGGGGTTAGCCCCAGATTGCTGCTGTACCACTTCGGCAGCAAAGAGAATCTCGTTACCGAAGTCCTGGCAGATATCTTCCAACAACAGGCGCACCTGTTCGCCGCCCCCAACCCTGATTTGTCTCCAGGTCAGCGCTTGGATGCCCTGTGGGCACAACTCGCCAGCCCGAGCATGAGACCGTTCCTGCGAAGCCTCTTTGAAGTGGAACTGCGGGCGATTGACGGCGACCAGCACTACGCCCAGTTTGCCAAGCAAGCACTGCAAGGCTGGCTGGACTTAGCCGCCATGCACCTGAAAGACGCTCCAGAGCCAGTTGCCCGTGTGCTGCTGAGCAGTTTGACCGGGCTGTTGGTGATTCGCTTCTCCACAGGCGACGAAAAAGGCACCGACGAAGGATACGAGGCACTGAAAGGGCTGCTCCTGGACGCTGCACACCTCTAAAGGAGTTTTCTATGACCTGGATCAACACCGCGCCCCTGGTTGCCGGCGGCGCCACCCTGCTCTTTGCTGTGGTTTACTCGCTGTCCAGCGGTACGTCTGCAAAAGGCAAATGGGCGTGGCCCACCCTATTCTGCGTTTTGTTCTTCATCTTTTCGTTCTATGCGGGCTTGAATGAAGGCGCAACAGGCTTCTGGCCGGAACACATTCGCAATCTATGGGGCAATCAAATCTGGTTTGATCTGTTGCTGGCAGCGAGTGTCGCGATCTACCTGCTGGTTCCAAAAGCCAGGGCACTGGGCATTAACCCGCTGCCCTGGGTGGTGCTGACGGTTGCGACTGGTAGTGTCGGCCTGCTGGCCTTTCTGGCATTCGTCCTCTGGAAACAGGAACACGCAGCCCGGGGCGCAGCAGCCTGATCGTTGTCAAGGAAATAGGAGTTCGCAGCAGGAGCCTCTTGCGAACTTTTTGCCTGTAACTAAGGTCACGAACCTCGCTGGATTGATGTGGAACTCGGTTGGGGTTCGTGGTCAGCTGTTGACGGCCAACCTAGCGGCCCTTCAGGCGATGGTAACTACAAGATCTTATCCAGGTGACACCCTGATCAGCTCGTGCCGATGAATTCATTCCACTGCCTCTGGCCGCCCATCTCTGCCGCCAGGAAAGCGTTGTCCTGTCACCCCGAGAAGGCCAGGATGGTCATGTGCAGCTATAGGTGGTACCACAAGGTGATCATGACGGCGTCCGCTACGAGACGGGAGCCCCTGGACACGTAACCCGCGTTCTTGCGGAGAGCGCTGAGGTCAATGACCTGCACATGGTCAAACGGAGTCAACTTGCCTGGTGGCCGGAGCGCGTGAGCCAGGTGAAGAGCCAGGGTGGTCTTACCGATGCCTCTGGGACCGCGCAAGGTCAGTAGTCGGACACCACCAGGAAAGCAGCTTGAGCAGTTGGCTGAGGGCGTGCTCGCGGCCATGCAGCGGAGCATGCGCGCCCGGTACTGGAAACTCCGGAAGCCAGTCCATAGATCAGTGTAAACCTCACGAGCGGTGAGTCGAGCCCAGGTTAAACACAGCCCGAGCATGCGTGTTGGTCAGATCGAGCTGGGCCTGGATGAAAGCGTCATGCCCAGTGAACTTGAAACCCTTCTGGCAAGGGCACGCAGCAAATACAGTCCACAATTCCGGATCGAACTGAAGTGCTCAGACCGTGCAGCAGGTTAGCTATCGACTGATCCTGAACCACGGCGTTCGACAACTCACCATTGAGATCATTCCGCTTTCCAACCAGCGCTGGCGGCGTGAATCCCGTGATCGCCTGATTTGTCGCCTAGAAGATCTGGCAGCTTCTCGGCGTCACGCCCTGTCCTGGCTCTAATCCCCGTTCCCAACCATGACTGACTGGCTGATCAGCGGCATTCAGATGCAGGCCATGCCTTCACGGATCTGGGTAAGCGTTTCGATCAGGGTCAGCAGCTGGCCCTCGCTGAGATGGCCGAATTGCGCGTGTTGCATCGCGGCGTTGGGCTCATCGAGCGCGTCGACGAGCGCGCGGCCCTTGTCCGTCAGAACGGTCGGAACGCAGCGGCGGTCCGTCGTGCTGCGTTGGCGGTGCACCAGGCCAGCGGCTTCCATCCGGTCGAGCAGACGGGTGATGTCGGGGGCGCGTTTGATCATGCGCTCACCGATCTCGTTGCGGCCAAGTCCAGCCTCACCCGCGCCGCGCAGGATCCGCAGGACGTTGTACTGGCTGGAAGTAAGGTCATGCTGACGAAGGAAGTCGCTGGTGACCTCTTCAATCAGGCTGACCGTACGAAAAAGGTTGAGCGCCGCTTCTTCCTCACGACTTCGGAAGGGGCGGCGCTGCTGGAGTTCATCAAGGAGGGAAGTCATTCCCTCTATTTTAGGTGTTGTAACACTATGAATGATGAGCGGACACAGCGTCCGCCCCGTTCATTTAAGCGCCAACGGGCGTCGCCTCACGGGCGGTTTTCAGTGCCTTGGTCCACCATGCGAGCTCTTCGATCAGGGCTTGCACGCTGGGCTGGATATGGGCCATGTCTTCCAGGGCCGCACCCTGCTGCCAGGCACCGAAGAAGTCCGCCCCCATGATGTGCACCCCGCTGCGAATCGGGGCCATCTGGAGTTCCACAGCGATCTGACGCAGCTGCTCAATGGCGCGCGCCGCACCCACCGAACCGTAGCCCACGAACGCGGCGGGTTTCTTGTTCCACTCGGGGTAAGCATAGTCGAGTGCATTCTTCAACACGCCGGTGGGGGCGTGGTTGTATTCGGCGGTAATGAACACGTAGCCATCGAACTCGGCGAGTTTCTGCTGCCAGCGCACCCCAACTTCATTCTGGGTGGGCGCCCAGGCGTTGGAGGCCACTTCATCGAAAAAGGGCAGGGGAAAGTCGCGGAGGTCCACCACTTCAAAGTCCAGATCAGTGCGTGTTTTGGCGATGTTATAGAACCACTGGGTGGGTTTATCCGCGAAGCGGGTGGCGCGGGTGCTGCTGATGATGATCGCGATCTTGGGGTTCGTCATAACGGGCTCCGGGTGTGGGTGAAGTGTGAGAAAGGGGCGTTGGAGTCGGGGAGTTGCGTTTCGGCTGGAAGCAGTGGCGGCACGCGTGCAACAACTGATGGTACTACTTTAGGTGTTGGCACATCGAAATGTCAATGGCTGTGATGACTGACATATGCGTTTCTCGCGAAGGGGCAAGGTCTCGAGATAATGTCACATTCTGTGGGATAGCCCTCGTAAACTATTCTGGACCGCTCATTCCCTGATCATCGATAGCTATAGTCTCGCACGCTCTTTTCGCGCTACGATCACGTACGCCACTGTGACGCTGCTTCCCTGGAGATACAGCTCACTAAGAGACGCAGCTCAACCCAAAAAGCATAGTCTCAATGGAGCGGATCCACACTGAGTCGCATTGATCGATAGCTCCCTTTCCGCTAGCGTCTTGCAAATAGGTGTTGAAACATTTACTATGAAGAATAGCAAGATAGGAGCAGAAATAGAGTCCATGAATCTGCAACTCGGCTATTCCAGTAAACAAGCCTCGCCCCGTGCAAGGCCACTCTTTTCAGCAGAGTCTAGCCACGCCTGAGGTTATGGCAGCACGATATAAGTGTTGTAACACTTATATCCGTAATAAGGAGTCGTCATGATTATGTCCCCCACCATCCCCTATCTACATCTACCCGCCGACCGCATTGGCGTCACACCAGAGAATCACACCCTCCCCGCCGATATCCGTCTGGGTCCAGTCGCACTCCAGGTCAATGACCTCGACGCTTCCCTGAACTTCTACACCCAGGTCATCGGTCTCAGGGTCGACCACCAGGATCACCAGGGTGGCCAGCGCATCGCGCGTCTCGGGACGCCCGATGGTCATATCCTCCTCGAACTCCGCGAGAAGAAGGGCGCCAGATACGCCCCGCATCGTGGACGCCTCGGCCTGTACCATATCGCCGTCCTGCTTCCCACCCGCGCCGACCTTGGCCGCTTTGTTCAGAATGCCCTCTCCCTCGGCGCGCACGTCGGCCAGTCCGATCACCATTTCAGCGAAGCCACCTACCTCCGGGATCCTGATGGCCTCAGTGTCGAGGTCTACCGCGACCGCCCCCGCGACGAGTGGCGGGTCACCGAGGAGGGCGAAATCATCGGGGGCAGTGATCCACTCGACCTGAAGGCCCTTAAGGATGCGGCTGGCGACCTACCCTGGACCGGGGTTCCCGATGGCACCAGCATCGGTCACCTGCACTTCTATGTCGGCGATCTGGACGAGGCAGCGCGCTTCTACCATGCTGGCCTTGGTTTTCCCAAAGTCACATGGTCCATGCCCACAGCCCTGTTCCTGGGGGCTGGCGGTTACCACCATCACCTCGGCGTGAACACCTGGGCGGCCGGCAGCGCCCCCTCCAGCGAGGACGACGCCCGCCTCCTCAGCTGGGATCTGATCCTGCCCAATCAAACTACTCTCGACCGTACGGTCGACAGCCTGCAGTCCGGAGGGTTCGACGTCACCGCAACGCCCGACGGCCCGCTGTTCACTGACGCCTGGGGCATTGCCGTCCGCCTCCGCACCGCCTGAACACAGGCGTATGAACTTCTGCACCTTCCTTAAGGTGACCACTGGGATCACGCCTACTGCCACTGCTCGCCCCAGTTGCGCCCTGCAGATCCTTCTCTGGGTGCTTCAGATTGCTCTTGCCGCAGCCTTCCTGATGTGCGGTCTGATGAGACTCGCCATGCCCCTGGCACAGCTTGCCCAGCACCTACGCTGGGTGAACGATGATCCAGCCGCCCTAATTGGCACTGTCGCCTCGGGCCGCACGCGCTACGCCCCTATTCCAGCCTGTTGAGCACCAGCAACAACAAGGACGTGTGACCCATGAACAGCTCCACCCCGCACCACCTCCCCGCCACACACATCGACCCGGCACTCATGCTCGGCGAAGTGGCCCTGACCGTCCGTAACCTAGGGCGCCTCGTGGACTTTTACCAGCAGGTCATTGGTCTGGCCCTCCTCGCCCGAGAGGGAAAACGTGCCGTGCTCGGCACGCCCGACGGTCACCCGCTCGTCACGCTGTACCACGACCCACAGGCGCCCACCCCACCGGCGAACGCCACGGGGCTGTACCATCTCGCCATCGTGTTCCCCACCCGGCCTGATCTGGCCCGTTGGCTCAGGCATGTGGCTGCCCTGGGCCTTCAACTCGGCCAGTCTGACCACCGCACGCACGAGGCGTTCTATTTCAGCGACCCTGAAGGCAACGGCATCGAGATCTACCAGGACTGGCCGCAGGCGCAGTGGCCCTTCACGGACGGGCGGTACACCTCGTTCGACAGCGATGCGATTGACATTCAGGGCTTACTGGGCACCCTCGCGGCGAGCGACGCCGGCTGGTCGGGCGCGCCGATCGGGACCCGGATGGGGCACGTGCACCTCAAGATGAACAACGCCGCCATGACCCACGCCTTCTACGAGGGGGTCCTGGGGTTCGTCATCGGTGCGGACGGCATGGGCGTCGTGTTCGCAGGGGCAGGCGGGTACCACCATCACGTCGGCAACAACGCCTGGCAAAGCCGCGGTGGTCCACCCGCCCCGGACGGCGCGTTGGGCCTGCGACACTACACCATCGAACTGTCGAGCCCAGCGGAGCTGAATGCTGTGCTCTCGCGGCTGACGAAGGCGGGCAGCGAGGTCCGAGAAACACCCGCAGGGCAGGTCACGCGTGACCCATCTGGAAACCAAGTGCTGCTGCGATCCGCGCCGTCCACCGTCGAAAGTGCGCTGGCGGCTTTGTCATGACCGTTTGACGCTGGTGGGCTGGCGCGCATCATCCCATCAAGCAGACCGCCTTCAATTCCTGTGCTGATCTGCGGATTGTATGGCTTATGCATTCAGATGCGCGCAGGACGTACTCACGGCCATTATTCGAGCGTGCCTGTCTCAGGCAGGGCTAGTCCGATCGCTCAGGCCTACCCGGGTGAAATGGCGACAGCACGCCTGGATCGTCAAACACAGCACGCTGTCAGCCCAAATCGGGGCAAAGAGGAGACTTCGGGGTCGCCTGAGTTTCGCGCCCGGATGCCCGCTTCGGCCTCCAGGCGCGCGAACAGCCCCCTGATGGAAGCGCAAACTCATCAGAGCACCTAAAGGATTGGCAGGGCATGAATTATTGCCCTTCAAATTCCGCTGAAGATCGCCGTTCCAGAATCAGTCGCATGAGGGTGCCCCGAAGCTACCTCCTGGTGGATGATCACCCGGAAGACCGCATGCTGGCAAAGGAAGCGTTCGAGCAGGTCTGTCCGACGTGTGTCTTGACCTGTGTCGAAAGTGCCAGCGCAGCGCTGGATCTCCTGCGCAATCACCACCTTATACCCGATGTGATGCTGCTCGATCTCAACATGCCCGGAATGAATGGGTTCCAGCTGCTTGAGGAAATGAAGCAGGACGGACGCCTGGCCCAGATTCCGGTGGTGATTCTGACGACGTCCAGCGCCCGGCAGGATGTGGAGCGGGCGTACACTCTGCATGCCAGTTCGTATCTGGTCAAATCTGTCGATTTCGACCGCTTCGTGGAGCAGTTGGAGAAGGTGCTGCGGTACTGGCAGATCAGCCGCACCATGCGGGATGTTGGCTTTCCCGGAAAAATCTGAACCCGCGGAGGCCAAGGGCTGTTCTCGTTCAGGTGCTGAGTGAACAGATCCTAGAGAGCGCTGCGACTCCTGAACTCCGGCTGTGTTCAATCCTGTGCCCTCTGGACCGAAGTTTTAGCCGAGGCCCGTGCCGCCTCCAGGCGGCGGCCTGACTATCACAGGTGGCTGAGCGTGAAGGCGGCCAGGAAACCGCAAGTGGTGGCTAGGCCGATTATGGCCCCACCTTCCTCAAAAGCCTCAGGCAGCATGGTGGAGGACAACATCGTCAGAATGGCCCCAGCGGCAAAAGCCTGAATGCCAGCGGTCAGATTGACGTCTGCGCCGCGCAGGGCCAGGTAGCCCAGGCCAGAGGCCAGCGCACTGAGGAGCGCAATGGCCGTCCACATCAGGAGGATCCGGGAGGTTCGGTGTCCGGCCCGCTTCAGGCCGACACTGGCACTCAGACTTTCTGGAATGTTGCTCAGGAATACGGCGGCCAGGAAAACCCAGCTCAGCTTTCCGCCAGCCAGAAGGCCCACCCCGATGGCGACCGATTCCGGGATGCCGTCCATCAGGCTGCCCAGAACGATGGCGGACGCCTGGCCGTTCTCCTGTTGCCCCGTGCTGCGTTTACGGTGTTTTCCTCCTGCACGGTTGATCGCGAGGTCGCCCAGGAAGAAAGCGAGCGCGCCGAGCAGCAGGCCGATGGAGGCCGCATCGAACCCACCCTTCCCAAAAGCCTGATCCATCAGTTCAAAGGCCACACTGCTGACCAGCACGCCGGCCCCAAGGGCCATGATCAGGGCAACCCATTGTTTTCTTAATGGCGCATAGAGCCCCACAAGCGCGCCGAGCACCAGGGAGGACCCCCCTGCCAGGCCCCAGAGAGCAGCTGTCCACATGGCCCGATTATCGCACCAGAGAGGCCAACTAAGCTCGAAGAACCGTGGCTCGGGAGAGGTCAGATCCAGAGGGACTCACGGCCTGATTGACGATGCCATCCGACTCTTGCAACGTTTTGTCCTGAGTTCCCGCAATGTTGAAGACCTGAAGCTGGAACGTGGCGTATAGGTCACTCGTGATCTGCCACTGGTGCATCACCTCAGGTTCAGGAGTCAGCTTGCCCAGGGCCAGCGTCCCTGAGTTAGCCGTCGTACTCACCGCTTACAAGATTCTCGCGTAGCTGCCACAGGCTGACCGGAGCGAGGGTGCCGCTCATGGGGCGTGGATCCGCAGGATCGGCACCGCCGGAGATATTCCATGCAGCCATCAAGGCCGCTCGCGCTTTCAACAGGCGCGGCAGTTCCTGGTCCCAGGTGGAATCCAGTGGCATGGCCTCGCGGTAGCCCGACAGCACTTCAGTCCATATAGCAGGGCGTTGCCCACGGGGGACTTCCAGGACCGCGCGGGCCAGGTCTGTTGCAAACGGGCCGTACACCGGCTCATCGAAGTCAATCACCACCACGCGCTCACCATCCCAGATGGCATTGCCGGGCCGCAAATCACCGTGCGTCAGGCCCAGGCCAGGGCGGGCAGACAACGGCTCATCCGGCCAGCCGCCTTCCGGGCCGCCCACCGCATCTACCCAGGGCGTCAGTGCTTGAAATGTCCTGTCAATCACAGCTTCTTTCTGCCCATGTTCCTGCGCCCCATGCCAGAATGCCCGCCAGCTCGGAAAGATGCCGGGTAAAGCGGGACCAAGCATGTGTGGTGTGCCTGGCGCAGGCATAAAATGGCGGGAAACCGCATGCAGTTCTCCGATGGATCGCCCAAAAGCCCGGTACAGGACGGGCGTGGGCGGACATTCACTCACGCGTGGGCCTGTGATGCCCCGGACAGCGGTGGCGAGGAAGAGATCATCTGCCTGCCACATGGCCTCAATCCAGTGGCCGTCCAGCGACACGAGTGGTTCGTTGACCGGTGCACCGTGTGCGTGCAGGTAACGCAGCCAGGTCAAAGGCGGGGTCAGGAATTCGGTGTTGCGGAGGTCACCGTGCGTGAAGCGTAGATAGAGGGGCCCTCCGCGGTCCTCCGTGCGGTAGACGTGATTGAATCCGGCGTTCACCAGGGTGGGTTGTCGCGCACCCCAGCGGGCCGCCGCGGCCTCCACCGTTTCTGGCCGTAAGCGGCCAAGCGTCTCCGTCCAGTTCATCCGTATCCGCCATGTCTCGCGAGAGTGCCCAGTGACGTCAGCTGCAGCGAATGGAGCCGGGTCAATGCCTGGGTACAGGCACTGCCCGTAGCCGGACTGAAATCACAGGAGGTCACACGTGGCAGGCTAGCAAGGAAAGCACATGACGAGACGTGAGGCCCCTGATCGGGCGACACTCATTCCACTAAGGAAGCAGAGCACGCAACGCAGTCTCTCAGAGTGCCAGCCCTGAATTCTGCAGAGTGCCAACCATCGGGCCCAGCAGACGGCGGTACGCGAACGCCTTCATGTTCCGCACAGGCCAGCAGTCGTTCCTACCGGGGCTGGTCAGCCCCTCCTTGATAAGGCTGGGCCAACACCGCCCGGCATCCGGGGCACGCCCTCGTCGTTCCGATGAGGGCGTAGGCCAGGGGGGCAGACTGGGACTTCCACGGTGAACGGGCGCGGTGGTAAAGCTCCCCAGACTGACCTCGTTCAACACGGCGCCCGTATCAGCGCAGCTGTTCCAGAATCGTCGGATCCTGAATCTTTTTGTCCTCGGCCAGCAGCAGCACCTTGCTGATGACTTCCGCCGTCTTCGGGTCAGGATCGGCAAACGGCAGGAACAGCCGGCCCGCGTGCTGGTTGTGCACCGGAATCACGCACAGGAAGCCGCCGGGCATGCGGTGGACCGTGCCGCTGCCCAAATGGACGGTGTAGTTGGCGTACTGTCCGGCGATCAGGGCGTGACTGTTCTCCAGCCGTACATTGCCCAGCTTAAGCAGCCGCAGGGTTTCACGCAGCAGGTCCGTTCGCATCTCCACGGTGCTCAGACTTGCTTCTGGATCGACGCCGCCCACGTGGGCCACACCCACCACCAGGTCCAGATCACGCAGGGTCTCGCTCAGCACACGGGGTGGCACCTCACTGAGCGCAACGAGCTGCGCCCGGCCCAGCTCATCGGTCTCGTCCTGACGCACGAAATAGACCGCGTTCAGGGCCGCACCCTCCACCTCGTTGGGGGTGCCGTACCCCACGCTGGTGTCCACCCAGACATTCAGGCCCTCGTGGTGGAACGTCTTGCGGACGCCTTCCTCGGGCACCATGACCCAGCCGCGCGCCTTGAACAGGGCGGCGGCCTTGCCCGGCTGAACGTGATGTCCTGCGTAGCGCTGGCTGCGGAGTGCGCCGTTTCCCTCGGCGGCGGTCAGCGGATAGTACTCGCGGAACGCCTGCTTGAACGGCTGGGTTACGTTTTCCACCATGATCCGTTCCTGGAAGGCGGGCCAGTGGCCGCTCAGGTACAGGTCATGCGGGTGCGCCAGACGCAGGGATTGCTCACCGATAGCCTGCGGGCCTGCTGGGGTCTGGAGCTGGCCGTCCTGCCACCAGCCCACGTGCACTTCGTCCAGCACCCACAGCAGGCTGCCCAGCATCGGGGCGATCACCGGATGGCGGCCCAGGTCCACAAGCTCCTGCGGCGTGAAGTAGTCGCCCCGCACCATTGCCTCTTCCAGCGCCGCGCGCATGCGGCCACGGGTGGCCTTCAGCTCAGTCACAGCGGCGCGCAGGGCAATCACTTCCGGGTGCTTCTTGAGGGCGGGCGGGAGCGTCTTGAGGGGCCGCTCACCGCGCCGCAGACCCAGACTGGCTTCTCCCTGGGGCGTCAGTTCGATGCTCAGGGTCACGCCCTCTGTGGTCACGGTGGCCTGCCAGTCGGGGGCCATGCGGGCCTCCATCGCCCACGTCAGGCGCTGAGGATCGCTGTAGCCGGCGCTGCGGGCCAGGTTCTGCATACCGATGTCGGCGGCCAGGCGTTCACTGGCCTGCCGCTGCGCCCCGAACTGTCTGGCCCCGCGGCGGAACTCGCTCAGCACGCGGTAACGGCCCTCGAGTTCTTTGGCCCGCCTCGCCCTGGCCCGGCTCAGAGGCAACAGCCCCAGCGCCCGAACCGCGTCCTGGTTGCGTTTTTCGACAATCCGGGCCCGCAGATCGTCCTCCGCCAGTTCACCCAGAATGGCCCGCGCGAACAATTCGGCGCGTTTGTGGCCGCCGCTGCTGCTGGCGTATTTGGCCGCGTCCAGCAGGGCAGCGAAACGCTCCCTGCCCAGCGCTATGTGCATTTGCCTGAACCATGCCACGTCGACCGCCCCCTCGGTCAGGTCATTCGCGCTCAGGGGGGTGCGCTCGGCGATCTCAGCTTCCCAGGAGTCGCGGATGTCCTGCGGCACACTCCAGTTGCTTTCCTTGGTGTGGGCATGCAGCCAGTACACGCCACTGCGCAGGCCCCGCCAGCCCAGGGTAGCGGCCACCAGATTGGCCCACTGGGGCGCGAACATCGCCAGGTCCAGCAGTCGGGCATCGCTCAGCTTGTATTCCTCCACCAGCGTGGCAAACGTGGCAGGCGTGTCGTGGGGTGATGGGAACGACACCCGGATCAGATGACTGAAGGTCACGTCACGGCTCTCGTTGCGCCCCTGATAACCGCGCTTCAGCGGATTTTTGCCCAGCCCGGCCAGGAGGCGCAGTGGCAGCGCCGCACCCACCGCGCTCCGCAGAGCCAGGGCAGGCCGCGTGGCCAGCGTTTCCAGATCGCCGCGCGTGACCTCCACCTCCAGCACGCGGGCACGGACCTCGTCCACCGCCGCCAGCCACCCGGGGGTGATGGGCAGGTCGCTGCGCAGCTTGCGGTGGGTGTAGTCCCTCAGGTCATCGAAATCGCTGCCCGAGAAGTAGCCCACCGGTTCGGAGCGCGGGCCGATCAACTGGTCGAGCAGATCGGCCCGGCTGGCCCAGCCGCGGTCATAGGCGCGCAGCAGGAGCCCGGTGGAGGGCCGCCAGCGGGCCAGAGCTGGGAAGGCCGCGTTCTGGTAGAGAGTAATGCGCCAGTACCGCTCCAATGGTCCGTCCGGCAACTGGGAGACGGGCAGGCCGTGCGTCAGGAACGAGAACAGTTCGCGCGGGTCCTGCGTCCTCCAGGAATAGCGGGAGTCCTGCACGGCCTGTGCGTCCTGCGGAAGGTAGGAAAGGGCCGTCTCCCAGGCGTCCAGCGCCATTTCAGTGTCCAGGTCGCCACGGAACTTCTCCATCAGGTACGGATGAACCGCGCGCAGCAGATCGGCGTATTCCAGCCATAAAGCAGTCGGTGGTCCCAGGGTGCGGTGGATGGTTTGACGGATCAACCGTTGCCAGGCTGCGCTGGCGCCAGGTGTGGCCCCGTCCTCCTCGTCCTCCGGGTCAGCGCCCAGATCGTCCGACAGCTCTGCCAGGGTGGTGTCCTTGCGGGCCACAAAATGACCCAGGGCCCAGCCCATGCGGGTCAAATCGCCGTCCTGGGGATCCGTGCGGCCCTTCCACCAGCCGTCCCATACCTCAGCCAGGGGCATGGTGCCGTTGATGCTGGGACGCAGCATCCAGGACGAGACGTTGCCCAGCAGGATGGTCTCTTCGCCGTCGTAGCCCACCCCCAGCAGCGGCGTCTCCCGGTGGGCGACGATCACGGCGTCGAGGTCCCGGAGCAACGCCGCGCCGCGCTGGACATCCTGCGGGTAGTCGCGCCCCCGGACCTCCAGCGGCGTGGACGGGGTCCGGTCCGCCGGATCGAACAGACCCAGGCCGTTTTCCAGCGAGAGCTGCCGCTCCGGCTCGGTCAGGCGGGTGTACAGGGTCTGCTCACTGACATTTTTGGGCGTGAAGTCCGTGGGCGGCGCGGCCCCCACCTCCTGCAGCAGTTGCAGTCCGGCCTGGCGCTGATCGGTGTTGTTGGTCTTGAGCAGGGCCAGGGCGCTGGCCTCGGCCAGCGCGGCGTCGCGGGCCAGGAGGCGGATCAGCCCCCGGCGCAGGTCCGCGCTCTTGCGCTTCAGCAGTGTCTGCACCACGCCGACCTCCTCTGGACTGGGCGTCAGGTGCGACATGGCCTCCACGGCGGCCTGCGACACGCTGCTGTTGCGGTCCTGCAGCAGATCCAGTAGCAGCGTGCGGGTGGCCGCGTCGATGGGCTGGACTCCTTCCTTGTGGCGCAGCTCGATCGTCTTGAGGACGTAGGTCTTGCCGTTGCTGCTCATCGCACTGACGTGGGGGGCCAGCCGCGAGATATGGCCGTCGCCCAGCACTGCGTAGAGGTTGTCCATGGCATCTACACGCGCGGGCAGGTGACCGAGCCACGGGAACAGGAGGGGGTGCTGGCTGGCCTCGCCGGGGAGCCGCTGTGCGTAGGCGAGGTACGCCTCGAAGGAAAAATCAGGTCTTTGATCCGGCTGGGCCCAGCGGCTGACCAGTTGCCCGGCCAGCGTCGCCAGGCGCGTGTCGGGGTCACCGAGCAGCACCGTGCGCGCGCTCTGGTCCAGCCGTCCGGCGGCCATCAGAAACTGGGCAGCGGCCATGCGTCGCTCGGTGTCGGCATCGCCCAGTAGTGGCTGGGCCAGTTCGGCCGCTCCGGTAGCGTCGCGCATCGCCAGGACAAACAGCGCCAGGTAAACGTCCACCCCGGGGCCGTCACCGACGGCGGCGCGGGCGGCCGTAGTGTCTTCCAGAAAGGTCAGCGCCCGCGTCAGCAAGCCGCGCACCACTTTAAGCTCACCCACATCGTAATTCAGACCGAACCACACGCACGCGGCCCGCAGGACGGCGGCGAAGCGCAGCAGGTCCTCTTGCAAGATCAGGCGCAGAACCCGGGTGAACGGCTCGGTCCCCGCCTCATCCACGGTCTCCAGGATCACCTGCCGCAGCCCTTCCTGACGCTGTGCGGCCAGCAGCAGGCCCTCCGCCAGCGTCCACGCCTCGGGGTGGGTGCTCGACAGCAGGGCCAGTGGCACATGGCGTCCCATCCGCGCGACAGGATGCTGAGTGGAGGCCGTGTCGCGCAGGATCTGGAACACCGCCGCGTGGCCGTCACTGATCGCCTGGCCCAGCAGAAGACCGAGGCTGTTGGCCTCCCACCCACCCAGCAGCCCGGCGTGTACCGCAAACCATTCCAGATCCTGCGGGTAATCACGGCTGGCCTCCCACGCAGCCATCAGCCACGAGGCCGCCCGCACCGCCTGGACACGTTCGCCCGGCGCACGAAAGGCGCGGCGTGCATAACCCTCGGTGTACGGGTGACGGGTCAGGAGGGCGTCAACCGTGTGCCGAGCGGTCTCGGGAAACTGAGGAAAGAGCAGAGCGGTCAGTTCGTGACGCGCCGCCTCGGTGCTCCCATGGAGGTGGTCGGCCAGCGCCGCCTCGCGCTTCTCACGTTCCTGGTAGTCGTAGGTGTCCTTGAGCAGTGAGCGGATCAGCTCAGCGAGGGAGGGGGACGCGGCACCCAGCCGCTCTTCCAGCGGAGCCCTCCAGGGCTGCTGGAAGGATCTCAGGTGGTCCTGAAGGTCCACTCAGCCCCCAGCCAAAGCCGTCAGGCGCAGGAAAAGCAGGGTGCTGTCGGGCTTCAGGGTCACGACCTGATCCAAGCCTTCGATCTGTTCGTCATCCACGAACACGTAATACAGCCCGTCACCGTAAGCCTGCAGGGCAGTCTGCGTGGCGTCCTTTACGGTCACCGTGCCGCTGCGTTCCTGCGGGGCAACGCTGATTCGGCCCATCGCCGCGCCGTCGCTCAGGTCCCGTTCCGTCAGCACGCGAAGCATGCCCACGCTTTCCTGTCGCTCGTGATAGGCGGCCACCTCCTGATGGACGAGTGTAGTGAGCAGGCTGCGCAGGGTCTGGGGGCCGTCTGGTAAGGATGTGGGACGGCGTTCGAAGGGGGTACGGCGGCCGACGATCTTCGTTTCGACAATCACAGAAAAACCTCGCTGCGGGTGAGGGGATTTGGATAGTGCTAAACTTCACCTTCAATTGTAGCGGCGGAAATTGGTTATGTAAATAGCGTAATCCAAAGTGGGATTACGAAGAGGAAAACCATGAGAGTGACAGTCAGCGGTCAGGGTGATCTGCCGAGCCTGAAGGACGGGACAGCGGTCATCGTTGCCCTCGATCCCGGCACCCATCTGAGCGACGGTTCGCGGCGTCTGGCCGAGCATGACGGGCCCAGGCTCAATCTGCAGGTGCATGACGTGTGGTTCGACTCGGACCGTCACGTTGTGCCCAGCGATGAACACCTGCAACAGATCGACGCTTTCCTGACAACACATCAGCCTGCCCACCTGCATGTTTCCTGCCTGGCGGGCGTGAGCCGCAGCGCCGCCCTGGCCCTCTATGCACTAACACGGATGCACCCGGAGCTCAGCGACCGGGAGTTGGTGGAGCGGCTGCTCACGGCACGTCCCCAGTGCTTTCCGAATCCCCTGATCGTGGGTCTGGTGGATCAGCGGCTGCAGCGCGGACTCACGGGCGCTCTCCAGGAAGCCTTCGCCGACAGCGAGATGCCCTGGCCTCCTGCCTGAAGGATGTTGCCTGCCTCGCCGAGTCCATGGCCGGGGTGGGCTCAGTTGGAGTCCCGCTCAGAACACGATCTGAACCTGCTACCCCTCAGGTTTAAGGGTCATCTTCGTGCCACGCAACCAGAATCTGACGCGGCTCGACCTGATCGGCTGGGTGCAGTCACCACAGCGTACGAGCGTGAGGGAGAAGGGCAGCCGAGAGTGGAGGGCATTGGCCCGGCTCAGAACCTTGTTCCCTCTGGCCTGGAGGATGGCGCTTCTGGTCTCTATGCGGGAGATTTTCTGAAGGGCAATCTGAGATAGGTTTATCCTTAAGCGCATGGATGAGTCCATCGCACCGCCGCAGCACCTGCGCGACCTCGCGCGGCTGCGCCGTGTGCGTGACCGGATTGACCGCGAGTACGCACAGCCGCTCAACGTCGAGGTGCTGGCCCGCGACGTGAACCTGTCGGCAGGGCACCTGAGCCGACAGTTCCGACTGGCGTACGGCGAGTCACCGTACAGCTACCTGATGACGCGTCGCATTGAGCGCGCCATGACCCTGCTGCGGCAGGGTGATCTGAGCGTCACCCAGGTTTGCTTCGAGGTCGGCTGCTCGTCGCTGGGCACCTTCAGCACCCGTTTCACAGAGCTGGTTGGGATGCCGCCCAGTGTCTACCGTCAACACGCGTCAGGCTCGACGACAGGGATCCCACCGTGTGTGGCAAAGCAGGTCACCCGTCCGATCAGGAATCGAGAAGCGCCGAACACCGGGTAAATCTAGGATGACGACATGAACCTGACCATTCATCAGACGTTCCTGCCACACACCGACCCGAATGCCTCGCTGGCGTTCTACCGCGACACCCTCGGCTTCGAGGTGCGGGGCAGCGTTGAGTACGCTGGCATGCACTGGATTACGGTTGGCCCACCAGCTCAACCGAACCTGTCCATCGTCCTGCACCCGCCCGCCATTGATCCGGGACTGACTGAAGCTGAGCGCCGCACCATTGCCGAAATGATGGCCAAGGGCACGTATGCCAGCATCAACCTGGCCACCGACGATCTGGACGCTACGTTCGAGCGGTTGCAGGCCAGCGACGCCGAGGTCGTCCAGGAACCGACGGAGCAGGCCTATGGTGTGCGCGACTGCGCCTTCCGTGATCCAGCCGGCAACATGATCCGGATTCAGGAGCGGCACTGAGCCTTTCGGGGACACCTTCGTGAGCTGGGCGGCAACACACGTTCGTGGCGGTTTTTACCGTCACCTCCCCACAGGAGTGGATTCAATGACGGTAAAAACCGTAGACCAACCCGCGCAGCCCGCCAAACGCACAGCTGCAGCCAGTCAAGCGAAAGCATCCGCCCGGTTCACGGAGGAGGAACGGGCGGCGATGAAAGAGCGGGCCAAGGAGGCGAAGCGGGAGACGCGGCGCAGTACGCGTGCCGCCAGGGGAGAGGCGGAGAGCGAAGTTCTGGCAAAACTCGCGGAAATGCCAGAAGCGGACCGGGCGCTGGGTGAGCGGTTGCATGCCCTGATTAGTACTCATGCACCCGTCCTGTCGCCAAAACTGTGGTACGGCATGCCCGCCTACGCCCGGGAAGGCAAGGTCGTCTGCTTCTTCCAGGGGGCACGCAAGTTCAAGACGAGGTACGCGACGCTGGGCTTCAGCGATGAGGCGAAGCTCGATGACGGTGTCCTGTGGCCAACCGCTTTCGCCCTGACGGAATGGACCCCTGAAGTCGAGACCAGGGTCGCCGCTCTGATCAAGAAAGCCGTAGGCTGAGCACCGCCTCAGTGAAACCCAGCGAGATTCAGCGCTTCAGGTTGAAGCTCCAGTGGCCTTTGCTGTCCTTGCAGGTCCCTGATCATCTCGCTCTGGCGACACGATCCCCCAGACTGCCGCGGGTGGCTATTCCCGCGTGCGCAACAGAAAAGGCGGCCCGAAGACCGCCTTGATTTCTCTAAAATAGCCTGGTATTCGCGATCTGTCAAATCTATGCACTGGGTTCAAGATGTCTGAACTCAGAATATCCAGGCCAGGACTCGCCAGGAGTCAAACCACAAATTTCCCTTCGTTGTGCGCATCGTCGTCTGGTCAGCGCTCAGTCCGGCGGCGCCAGTTGCGGAACACCCAAGATTGCTTTTCTTTCCAGGCGGGCCGGAGTGAATACATCAGTGCGGCCCGTTGCGTTGATGACCTCTCATTACCCGCTAGAGCCTCCTGGCTCCTTCTCGGTTTCCGGCGTCCTACTAGGTCTCCTTTCCGGTGGGCACGGGAGCAAGTGCCAGCCTCACCAGATACTGACCCTCTTCTCTGCCCCCTCCCTCGCCGCCCGTCGCACGGCTGTGGCGTGCCAGCACGTCAATCAGGTCGAGTTGCAGGGCTTTCGCCTGACGTCTGGTCAAGGGGCCAAGGGTCAGTGCGTAATTCAGCACGGCTGGGTCTTCTGCGCTCAAGGCATGCCAGGGTTCCTCTGGGCGAATGGCGTCATAGAGAGCTATGCCATTCTCCTTGCGGTACAGCAGCATTCCCCAGCCGTGCTCTTCATGCACCCCCCGCATGACCTGCAACAGCGCTCGCTGCAACACTTCCTCGAACGCCCGCTGTTCACGCAACAGAACTTCGAGGAGGTTTGTGGCGTCGGTGCGGTGATACGGCACGAAAAAGCGATCCGCCACCGAGCGGTAGATCCGGATGGCCCGCCCTGCGCGCGCTTCTTCCCGGATTACCTCGACAAGACCGAGTGCGACCATGCGGCGCACCCGGTAAAGAACGCTGTTGGCAGTCACGCGCAGTTCCTCTGCGGCGCACTGCACGGTGCATTCCCTTCCGAGAAAGGGTTCTAGAAAGCGTCGTTGCCTGGGATCGGCCAGGAAAATGGCGGCGTGCGCGCTTTCAACGATGAACGTCTGGTCACCCAACATGGGCGGTGGTGAACGCGCTGACCAGGTGCCTCAGGATGCTCGACAGGCCTTCCTCAGCCTGCCCACCCGCCGCGTTCGTCACGGCGACAAAGGCATGGCCCTCGTCAGGCAGGACCACGATGAATGCCAGGAATGTATCCGCGCTGCCGGAGTGTGTACTGGCGCGCATGCCCCGGTAGGTCGTGACGCCCCAACCCAGGCCGGCCTTGATGTCTGGCCGGAAGGGCGTGTGCAGCGCAGTCAAGGCTTCTGGACTTAAAAAGTGACCTTGACCGCACAGGCCCCGGAGATGTGCGCGGGCGAAAGTAGCGAAGTCAAGTATGTTCATGTGGGCGTCCCCCGCGGGGCCGATGGCTGCATGAAGCTGATAGCGTCCCTGTGGGTTGTGCGGGACGTGGCGACGTCGCCAGAGGTGGCCCCACGGCTGCTGGTCGTGCTTGCGACCAGGCCACCCGAAGCCCGCGCTGTCCAGCCCGAGCGGCTCGAACACGCGCGTGTGCATGAGCTCCTCCCAGGGGGTGCCGGTGAGTCGTTCGGCCAGAACCGCCGCGACGCCATACCCTGCATTGGAGTAACCATATTCACCGATGGGCCGGGCAGGAGGCTGCTGAAGCACCCAGCGGGCGAAGGTTTCACGCTGCCGGACAGCGGAACCCCGCCGGGCCGGAGCAGGTTTGAAATCCACGTCGTCCCCAAAGGCGGGGAGGCCAGCGCAGTGAGCGAGGAGGTGGGCCAGGGTGACCTCGTGATGGTCCGCATGGAGCTCCTGAGCGGGGAAGACCTGGGTCAGCCGGGTGGTCCAGTCGAGGGTTTCGGGAACCAGGGAGGCCAGCATTGTGGCCACCATTGGTTTGGTACAGGACCCTAGATGGACGCGGTCAAAGACAGTGAGAAGCTCGGGGTGGTTGAGGCGGCGGACCCCACTCGCGCCGGCGACCAGTGGGCCGTCAAGTGGGGCAGCCGCCCAGACGACCCCGGGCAGGGAGTGGTCCCCGCGGAGTTGGTCAAGGTCACGTAACAGAGAGTCAGGTGTGACGAAGGTGTGGGACATGCTTCAGCTTGAGGCTGCGTCTAGGTGAGATGAAAGAGTCGATCTCAGGTAGAAGAATGGGAAGACAGTTTGGGCAAGGAAAGCGACAACCGCTGATCATCTGTGACTGACCGTTATGCCTTCTGTTCGGCAGGATTGGGCACGCCGTTCAGCAGTCTCACCGCTTTTCACCCAGCAGGCCGGCCGGCAACGTCTCCAGCGGCGCAAGTTGAAATCAGTTACGAAACCTTTCGTGGATGAAGTCGTCCATTCTCTTCACTCCGAACCTAAGAGTGACCTCGCGGGGAACCATACATGGGCGCGATACCAGTGTGGTGTCCCCCACAGCCTTGATCAAGGACGATCTGCGCCTCCCAAAGGCCGGCCATCCTCTGCCACCCGATAAAGATCTGACAAGGGTTGCCCGAGGCTATGGGCAAACCAGATGCGCATGGCCGCTTTGGCATCGGCTGCGTCTCTCTCCCCGCGTTCGACTTGCTCCAGTAAGGGGACGAGCGGCTCAATGGTTTGCAGGAATTTCGCCAGCTGGATTTCGACGAAGGCACTCATATTCATGTCCATAGCGCCAAAGATCCGTCGTGTCTCTCGATAGATATCCGGATCGATAGTGAGATTCAGCCGAGCTTTGGTTGTTTTTTTCATACAGATAGTATACATACAGCATCTGTACGCTGCTGATCGTGTGGTTTAGATTCCGGGCGGTGGCATCCAAGCGAGGAGGGCAGCCTTAAGACGAGGCAGGCTGCCCTTCTTCGATCGATATCTGGCCATGATCACTTTTCCTGACCGATCTCCTGCGCGTGAATATCATTACTGCTGAAGGGCACGCTTTTCGGTCAGCCTCCGAGCGACCAGACGAAGGGATGCGGTCAGCGAGAACTGAACATGGTTGCTCGTGGGGGCTACGCTCTATTCGCCCCCTTGTTGCCTGCAGAGATGACGGACCCCATCTGTTTGCCAGCTACGAACTCTCCTCTGATTCTGAAGAGAGAGCTCGCGAACGCGTCGAAGATCTTTTTCTCCGGGGTGATCACGAAGTTCTCGTGGCACAGCGCAGTCGCTCCGTCGTCATCCTTGCCTAAAGCACGCGTTTGCACGCCCGGCTCATGCGCTCGTCTTGTTCAGTCGTGCCTATGCCTTACAGCGCGAGCACCTGGCCGTCCTCTGGGACAAGCAGCTGCGCCGCGAAGCCCTGCTCAACTGCGAACGCGCGCAGTTCGCTCCTTGACAGCACCGAGTGATTGACCGCTTCCATATGCGAGGCGACCAGGGTTGCGGTCGGCGTAGCGCGGTGGACGGCCAGTACGTCCTCTTTATTCATGATGATCGCTCCCAGCCCGAGCACCTGCGCGTCGCCGCAATTAAGGACAACGATGTCGGGGCGGTGCGCGCTGAGCGCCTGCTCCACGTGGGCGTTGTAGACGGTGTCGCCTGCAAGGTACAGCGTCTTCTCGTCCGGGTGCCGGAATACCACCCCGCTCACCTCACCGAGAATCTCGCCGATGGCGGCCATGGCCGCGTCCGAGCCATGCTGCCCGGTGGTTTTGGTGAGTGTGACGCCTTCGAACCCGGTGTTTGCGGTCATCACGCGGACATCCATGAAGCCGGAAGACTTCACCAGCTGAGCGTCCGCGTCGTGCTGTACAAAAATCGGAAGCGTCTTTGGCAGCTGCTGCCTGGCGACCTCATCCCAATGGTCCAGGTGGGTGTGAGTGACGATCACAGCGTCCACTGCGAGAAGGGCGTCCAGCGGTATGGGCAGCGCCACCGTTGGGTTGCGGCGCTCGCTATTCAGGGTGCCCTCCAGGCCAGGATAGGCCCCCTGAACAGCGAGCATGGGATCGATCAGGAAGGTTTTGCCGGCGTACGAGAGCTTCAAGGTGGCATTGCGAATCTGCTGAATCTGCATGGTGGGTTCCTTCTGAATTGGGGCTGGAGCAGGGGTCCGGGGTGTGGGTCAGCGACGCACAGCCGGCTGGACCGGGTGCGGTGAGTGACTCTGAGCTTCAGCTGGGAGGACTGATCTGTCCACCAACGGCTTGTGCCTCCAGGTGGTGCGCCTCTGCCGCCAGTTTTTCGTGCAGCCGCTGGAGCGCCGCGATCTGAGCTGCCACATCCGCGAGCTTGCGGGCGTACAGGGCGCGTACTTCCTCTACTGGTGCGCCCAGTGTGGTGTTTCCTTGACGGAAGCAGGGCGCGCGTTCACGAATTTCGTCCAGCCTGAACCCGGCACTGAGGAAGAGCTGAATGAGCTTGACCCGTTCGACGTCCTCCGCCTGAAAGACCCGGTAGCGGTTTTCCTCCCGGGTGGCGTTTAGAAGACCGAGACCGTCGTAGTGGCGGATGGCGCGAACACTGACTCCCGTGGCGCTGGCAAGTTGTCCGATGCGCATCGTTTCCACCCAGGCAGGATAGACCCTGACATATGTGTCAGGGTCAAGGGGTGGAGTTCAGCATGGCACAACGATAAAGGTTGTCTCTCCCGACAGCAGTGGACAATAGCAGGCATGACCATTCCTGGCCTGACCTTGCCACCGCTTCCAGACGCGGCGCTGGTCAGCGTCCCTGGGCCTGCTGGTGGGCTGGGCGGGTACTTCTGGCGGCAAAGGGGTGATGCGCCCGCCGCACTGCTCCTACATGGCTGGGGCCAGGACGCCAGCGCGATGGTCCACCCGGCCCGGCAGTTGCATGCGGCCGGATGGCATGCCCTGAGTCTGTCCCAGCGGGGCTGGCTGGGCTCGGCTGGCTGCGACGACTACGGCCTCAGCGGGCCTGAGGATCTGGGCGCGGCGTCCGACTGGCTGAGTGCACAGCCTGAAGTGAAGGGCCCGCTGGTCCTGTTGGGCTTCAGCATGGGTGGACTGAGCGCGCTCCTGAGCGTCTCCATGCCCGGGGCCCGACCCACCCGCGTCACGCACGTAATCGCCGTCAGTGCCCCCACCGATCTGCGCGCTGTCTATGATGCGTCCACCCTGCGCATTCTGAAACGCTGCTACGACGCGGTTCTGACCCCCGAACAATGGCGCGAGGGCTCGCCGATCACCCATGTCGCTGGCCTGCGGCGGCCGGCCCTGGTGGTCATCGGGACCCACGACCACATCTGTGCGCCGGAGATCGGCCGACAGTACGCCCAGGCCGCCGACTCCCATCTTCTAGAGTACACAGACATGGCGCACGAACCGGACGAGACCCAGTGGGCCGCTATTGTTCGTGAGCTGGTGGCATGGGTCCAGCGAACTGAACACGCCAACACCCCTCGTCCTAGTAGCTTCCCTGTCTGAGTCCATTGACGGGGCCACTATTGGCAGTGTTGGCTCAAGCCCGGGGACAGTCATGCGCTTCATCGGGCTTCCAGCCTGAACTGGAGTGCACGTGGAGGGTCCGACAAGGGGGCTGGGTTGGCGAACAAGATGCGCACGGAAGCAAGGAACGCTAGCTGCGACGCCCGCAATACGCCGCGAACCCTTTCAGGCAAACTGCGCGACGATCTGCTGCAACTCTTCTGCCGCGTCCAGCCCTTTGATCACATAGGCCCTGGCCCCCAAGCCAACCGCCTGTGCCGCCACTTCGCGGTTTGCGAGACCACTCAACACCACCACGGGAGTCCCCGACGCCAGCTCCAGTGCCCGGGCGAGCAACTCCAGACCGTGGCCATCTGGCAGATTCAGATCCAGCACCAGCATTCCGAAGTTCCCACCAGGCCAGCGCCGCGCCGCCTCAGCGAACGTCGGCGCATCGTCCAGCGTCCACTCCAGCCCTATCAATTCTAGCGAGGCCTGCAACAGCAGCACGTCCGCCGGATGGTCCTCGATCAGCAGCACCCGCATCACGCCAACTCCCGGGACAGTCTGACCGGAAGATCAGGCGCAGGAAGTCTCGCCGCGCACATGCGCCCTGAGCCTTCGATCCACCGTGTGCCGCGTTTTAGCAAATTTTCTGAGCGCCCCTGCCCGTGTCCTGGACGATGACCACGTTCCTTGATCGTGTCAGGCACATTGGCCTGGTATCGGAAAACGCAGCTACTGATCAGGACGGACCATACCTGCTGAATACAAGCCCAAAGATCTATTAGACGCTGAAAAGCATCAAAGCTTCCCGGTTTTTCTCCAGGTTTCCGACATTCCGAGTGGATGCGGTTTTCCCGGCCCTCACCCAGCACCTGACACTCCCCTCTCCAGGCATCCAGGTCGAAGGCGTGCTGAACCACCCGTTTCAGACGGAAGCACAACTGCTCGACGTCAGCCGCAGATACGGCTCTGAGACCGCAGGGTGCCCACGTCTTATTCATACCCCAGGGTAGAGAACGTCGGGCGAATCAATACAAAACCTTGTAAAGGCTTCTTAAGCATTGTCTCAACCTGCTTTGACACCCGCCGTGCGAGCGAGTTATGGCTTGCGGATCGGGCATCCTTTCGTGGTTATGGGTCTCGACCGGAAGGAACCACCCGAACGGCCAGCACATACAGGTGGTTGACCAGGTTTTCTAATTGTTCATCCTGCAGATCGTTCGCCTGGAGATGCCCCAGCAGCAGATCGGCCAGCAGACGGTACTCCGATGAGCTCAGCAGGAGTTCAGCTGTTGCCCGTCCTTCCACCATGCTCCCGTGATCGGTCATCCCCTGACCTTAAACTCACGAGAACGGCTCAACTGTAGAAGTTGCTCCGGAGTTCTGCGGCCTACACAGACACGACTATGGGAGCAAAGATGCCTTCTTCAACACAGCATCCTCTGGCGATTGAGTACGGACGGCGATGAAGGAGAAAAAGGCGCTTATAGGGTTTGTATGACTTCGCAGACCGCATTCAAGAGACCGGAACAGAACCCTTGTCCCATTCCATTAAACGTGCCCAGCCATACTGCTCCCTCGTTGTCGAGCTGAACACATGGGGACACCTGTATGGTTTACAGGTGTCCCCAAGGCAACGGCGCCAGAATTGTCAGCCGACTGGAGTATGCGCAGGGTCTTCGCTGCGTGGCTGGGGGCGAACGTTGAAGAGCGGCGCAGTGGTAACCGCGCCGCTCCGACACTTCAAACGTGGGCGGGCACGGCAATGGGCGGGCGTACGGTGACCGGGTCAGACTGAACAGGAGGCTGGAAGCCGCGCAGCCGCAGGGCGTTGCTGAGCACGAAGACGCTGGAGAAGCCCATCGCGGCGGCGGCCAGCACTGGGCTGAGCAGGGTGCCGAACGTAGGGTACAGCACGCCAGCCGCGACGGGAATCAGGACGATGTTGTAAGCGAAGGCCCAGAACAGGTTCAGCTTGATGTTCCGCAAGGTCGCGCGGCTGAGCGCAAAGGCGTTTGGCACGCCACGCAGGTCGCCACCCATCAGGATCACGTCGGCGGTCTCGACGGCCACGTCTGTGCCGGTGCCGATGGCGAGGCCCACATCCGCCTGAGCAAGTGCTGGAGCGTCATTGATGCCGTCCCCGACGAAAGCCACCCTGTTCCCCTTGGTCTGAAGTTCCTTCACAGCGTCGCTCTTACCACTGGGCAGCACCTCGGCCAGCACTTCGTCGATCTCCAGCTGCCGGGCGATGGCGTTTGCGGTCCGCCGGTTGTCCCCGGTGATCATCGCGACCTTCAGTCCCATACGGTGCAGGGCGCTTACAGCGGCCCCGGAGCCTTCCTTGATGGGGTCCGCCACGGCGATCACAGCCGCCAGCTGCCCATCAACAGCGGCGTACAGTGGACTCTTGCCCTCGTCGCCCAGCCGTTCGGCCTGCGCCGCGAAGATGCTAACGTCTAGTCCCAGCCGGGTCATGAACCGGTCGGCGCCCACCTGCACCACGTGACCGTTCACGCGGGCTTCCAGCCCGTAGCCGGGCACGGCTTCGAAGGCTTCTGGCTTGGCAATGTTGATGTTTTCGTTCTTCGCCGCATCCACGATAGCCCGGGCAATCGGGTGCTCACTCTGCTCCTCGGCGGCGGCAACCAGGCTCAGGACATCTGCGCGGTTGAAGCCGTGGGCGGTCACAAGATCTGTCAGTTCCGGCTTGCCTTTGGTCAGGGTACCCGTCTTGTCCAGGGCAACCACCTGTACGGCCTGGAGGCTTTCCAGTGCGCCGCCGCCCTTGAAAAGCACTCCCAGCTCTGCGGCCTTGCCGGTCCCAACCATGATGCTGGTGGGGGTTGCCAGACCCATGGCACAGGGGCAGGCGATGATCAGCACGGCCACCGTCGTGATCAATGCAAAGGAGAGGGCCGCCTGCCCGCCGAAGATCAGCCAGAGCAGGAAGGTCAGCGCGGCGATCCCCAACACGACAGGAACGAAGACGGCGACCACTCGGTCGGCGAGACCCTGGATGGGGGGCTTGCTGCCCTGGGCAGTTTCGACGAGCTTGATGATCTGGGCCAGCGCGGTGTCGGCGCCGATGCGGGTGGCGCGAAAGGTCAGCGCCCCGTTCTGGTTGATGGTGCCGCCCACGACGTCAGCGCCGGGCTGTTTGCTGACTGGAATAGGCTCGCCGGTGATCATGCTCTCGTCGATGAAGCTCGCGCCGGAGACCACCTGGCCGTCGACTGGGATCTTCTCGCCAGGGCGAACCGAAATCAAGTCACCCACCAGCACTTCGTCGGTGGAGAGTTCGAGTTCCTGGCCGCCCCGGACCACGCGGGCGGTCTTGGCCTGCAGTGAGAGGAGCTTCTTCATCGCCTCGCTGGACCGGCCTTTGGCGACGGCCTCAAAGAATTTACCGAGCAGAATCAGCGTGATGACGACGCCGGACGCCTCGTAGTACACGTGTGCCGTGCCCTCCGGAAAGATGCCAGGAGCGACGGTGGCGATGACCGAGTACACAAAGGCGGCCGAGGTGCCGATCATCACCAGAGCGTTCATGTCCGGAGACCTGTGCTTCAGGCTCGTCCAGCCCAGGCGATAGAAACGGCGGCCAGGGCCAAACTGGATGGGCAGTGCCAGGGCGAGCATGACCCAGTTCAGGGCAGCCATCACGCCATCGCCGCCCACGTTCATCAGCCAGTCCTCTGCGCCGGGGACCACCATCGGCACCATGGCCAGCAGCAGCAGCGGAACAGCGAAGACCGTGCTGAATAGCACCTGGCTCCGGAGATGATTGACTTCCCGCTCGCGCGCTTCACGCTCCTGGTCCTCGCGGCCCATGCCAGCCTGTTCTTCAAGGACGTCGTACCCGATTTCCCGAATGACGGCCTTGAGTTGCCCGGGGCTGACGCTGGAGGGCAGGTACTCGATGCTGGCGCGTTCGGTGGCCAGGTTGACTGTAGCATTCAGCACGCCGTCCACTTTCTGAAGGCCCCGCTCCACGCGGCCCACACAGCTGGCGCAGGTCATCCCCTGCACGCCCAGTTCGATATGGCTGACGACAGGCTCGTAGCCGACGTCTTTCACTTTGTCCAGCAGGGTCTGAGGGGTGGTGACCGCCGGGTCATAAGTGACGGTGGCCCGTTCGGTGGCGAGGTTCACATTGGCGCTCTGGACGCCCTCGACTTTCATCAGGCCACGTTCGACCCTGCCGACGCAACTGGCGCAGGTCATGCCCTGTACGCCAAGTTCAATGGTTGTGGTCATCTTCCTTCCTCCCATCCCCCCCAGGGGGATCCCTGATATTCGAAGTTTATATCCAGGGATGGGGGGTTGACAAGGGGGAGTGGGGGAGAGCGTCAAAGCAGATGTTTTCTTTCGAGGATCTTGACACCCTGGGGGGGAGGATATAGCCTGGGCTAGGAGGGAGACCATGAATCAGATCGAACTGAACATCACTGGTATGACCTGCGGCCACTGTCAGACCGGGGTCACTAGAGCCCTCAAAGGCGTTCCCGGAGTCACTGACGCACAAGTGGACCTGAAGAGCGGCAGGGCCATTGTGCACGGTAATGCGGCAGCGCAGCAGCTGATCGAAGCCGTTGTTGAAGAGGGTTTCGGCGCCAGGGTGGCGAACCCGTAATGGCGAAGACGACGGCCGCCGATCAGTTGACCGTGCTGCCTGAGCAGGGGATACACAGCCACACAGATCACCATCTGTGCATGCCCGAGGACAGCCGCAAACGGGCTGCCCGCCGCCTTAAGATCGCGCGCGGACATCTGGACAGCATCGTGACCATGCTCGAAAACCCCGACGCTTACTGTGTGGATGTGCTGCGTCAGCTCAAAGCCGTTCAAGGTGCGTTAGCTGGTGCCGGGGAAGTGGTGCTGCGCGGGCACCTCGAAGCGCACGTCGCGACAGCTGCCACCCGTGGCGACGAGGCCGAAATCGTCGATGAGCTGATGGAAGTCTTCAAATACGTCTGACTCTGCCCACTGAACATGTCTTGGGGGGTGGACCTGCGTCCGTCCCTTTTTACTGTGAGGATCACCATGCCAAACGTCATCCTGTACGCCACGCCCACCTGCCCGGACTGCCACGCCCTGCGGCTGTGGTTCGCCCGATATGGGGTTTCCTTTGAAGAGCGCGACCTGACGGACCCGGCCGTAGCTGATGAAGCGAAAGAGCGGTACGGCGTCCGCGTCGCGCCGATCACTGTCGTGGGCGAGCAATTCTTCTACGGCACCTTTGAGCAGCAGCGGCCAAAAATCGAAGCTCTCCTGACCTGAACGTCCATGGAAGTACAAGGCCCTGCCCTACGGAGCGTGAACAAACCGGTTCGGACGAGTGAATACAAGCAGGGGGTGGAAGATAGAGAGCCGTACCGACACCGTCTTCCCTTGGCTGGCCTCATGTTATTTACAAAGGGATGTTGGAAACCTGCTTTTTGCTCGTGATGGGATGTCCATCCAAAGAACCGCGTCCTGGCTGGCTTTGCTTTGATCTCCTGCCATGTCGTTCCCGCTCCCAATACTGGTGGTCTTTCCCAACCTGCTCTGGATCGTCTGGCCAGAAATCACCCATGGCCTCCAGCCACTTGCTTGCGCTTCCGTGCTAGAACTCTCGTCATCTTTGCCAAAGCCTGCACGGGCACGCTTTACACACCATATAGAGCCTTCACTGCCAGCAGCCTCTGTTCCACATCTGGTGGAGGAGCGAAGCCACCGCCAGAACATTCACTTGGAGGCCTGTACCGGTGCCATGAGCCCGGATGACGGCCCCGGAGATTGAGGGCGGGTGATAACAGACAGCAGGAGAAATGCGGCCCCGGTCAGCGCCGCACACAGCAGAAAGACCGCCTGATACCCGAACGCCTGCGCAAACGCGCCAGAAACGATGCCGGAGAGCACAGCGCCGACACTGTTCGTGTTCGCGTACAACGTCAGCGCAGTGCCTGTACGGTTCGGCATCAACTCCTGAAAGTAGGCCATCCCCAGCGTTGTGGTCACCGCAATCACCGCGGCACGGATCAGCTGTGCAGCTGCCAGCAGCCACACGGAGGGGGCAACCGCCATGACGACGAAGTAGACCATGAATAGGCCCAGACTCAAGTGAATCAGCCGTTCGTTCGAAAACCGACCTGAAAAGAGCGCAAAGCCGAGAATGAATGGAATTTCCAGAAAAGCGCACAGGCCGATCAACCAGCCGACGGTGCTGCTCGGTTCGTGCAGGGCTCCAGTCACATGCAGCGGCAGAGCGATAAAGCCCATGGTATTGGACATCCCGTAAAGGACAAAACACAAGGCCACCAGAGCCAAAGGGCGCCGGGGACCAGAACCATCTTCAGCGGTCTCGGAAACTGCGGGCGCCTGGCTGACCGGACGTGAGCGGGCCAGTGCGAGCGGCAGACTGACGAGCAGGTAGCATGCTGCGGTCGCCAGAAAGAGCCCTCTGAACCCGGCGGCTCCCAGGATGATCGCGGCGGCGGCTGGCCCGAGCATCCAAGCGACTGAGAACATGGACCGCAGCGTGATCATGCTGCGGTCGGCGGCCTCCTCGCCGGCCAGACTGAAGTGGGTTCTGGCAAAGGCGAATAGCTGGGGGAAGGCCGCTGCACCTGTCCCCAGGAAGACGCAGGCGATCAGGACCAGGGGAACAAAGCTGTGGGTCGTGCAGAGAAGGACATAGCCGATGGCGGCGCCGAGAAGTGCCGTCAGCACGATCGGTTTGCTCCCTATACGGCCGTCTGACCAGCGGGCAAGCTGAGTACTGATCAGAACGCCACTAAGGGACATCAGGGTCATGAAAATCCCCAGCAGCAGCGGGGACATGTGGGCTTCATTTCTGGCGAACAGCGGCATGTAAGGCACGGCAAAGGAAGCTCCTGTTCCCAGCAACAGAGCGGAGGCGGAGAATTGGGGGAAGCCGGGCACGTGGCGCAGGGACGACAGCGCATTGAAGGAAAGGGACACAGGCAGGCTCCTGGCGGTTGAAACAGGCAAGGCAACGGTTCCGAAGTGGGCGGCCCCTCGACAGGGCAAAAGGAAGCGGTGGGCTCTCGACTGCAGAGCCTACCGAAGGTGCCGCTTACCCTATGCCGTCAGGTGCTTTAAAAAGCTTGCCTTCCATGAATCGGCACTGAATTTTATAAAGTAATCTTCTGAACACTATATTAAATGACCGAGGTTCATTCAGATTCGGAATGGATATCTAAAATGGCGGTCCAGAAGAAGTCAAGCAATTGAACTGTAAAATCACCTTTTTGATCCCTATGTAAGGAAGGAGATGGGTAATGCTCTCTTCGCCTGAGAGAACAGCCAGGCTGCAGTTCAGCCCCATCAACCGTGACCTGGCGCAGCAGTTTGGCGTTAGCGAATCCACTGTCTGTGCCGGACATGTTTCCCTATGGCGGGTTGGCGAGAGAGGCGGTAGGGATACAGGCCATCGTAGAGGATGTCCCTGGATGCCTAACCTCGTTGACAGTGATTGGACAGCCTTAAGGATCGATCAGGCCATGGGTTTGAGCGGTGGTGTCCAGCTTGGCCGGACGCTCCTGTCCTAGAAGTTCAGATTCAGGGGCTTCTTTTGTCAATAGGCACGCTTCAAGGAGGGTACCGGCATTTTGAGGTGGTTCGGGCTACCCCAACCATTCCAACAAAACGCGCTGAGGGCCCCTCTGTTTGACCGGTGGAATAAGGACAGGCAGACAGCTCTTGCTCCACCGCACCACGGCGCGGTGTGGTTCCCACAGATGGTGAAGTTCCTGGGGCATGGGCTGTGAGGCGTAGAGTGCTGAAGTGCTGGGCGTATCAGACCGGGCCATGCTTTACCGGGCAAAATCAGTTCAGGAGGGGCGCGCAACTGCACGTCCCTCCTGTCATTGATGTCTTTGCCGCCGCAGGTGCACCTGAACCTATTGAACTGCTTTGCTCAGTGGCCCAGCAGAGTGTCGTGAAAAACTGCGGGGCTACGTCGGCGGGTGAATTGATGAAATGGTTGACGGTGGGTAGCGGATCAGGGCAAAGCCCTGGCGTTCTTCTACGGAATCCCCTGACCGGCTCGCTAGTGGCTTGAGCACAAACGAGTCATGGCTTCATCCAGAAGGTGCTGGAACACGGCAACCCCTTTAGATTGAAACCACGTCTCAGGGTTTAACCACGAACCAGACCTTGCCCACGTTCTGGCCGGTGGTGTCGCCGGGTTTGGTGTCTTTGGCCCAGAAATACAGCGGCTGACCGTCATAGGTGACCTGCAGCGCGCCGTCCTTGCGGGTGGTGGTGCCCAGTTTGCTGCCCTTTTCGGCCGGCAGATAAGCGGTCAGCAGCGGCGGCCAGGCGGCGGCGCAGCTCTCGTAGCAGTTGCTTACGCCTTTCTCATCCTTGGTGTACAGGTACAGGGTCATGCCGTTCGGGGCCACCAGATAGTCTCCCAACTCACCGCCTTTGACGGTGCTGACCGTGGGACCAGGATTGATCGCGTACCAGACCTTGCCCACATCCTGCCCGGTGGTGTCGCCCGCCTTCTGATCGCGGACCCAGTAGTACAGCGGCCAGCCGTTATACGCCACCTGCTGCGAGCCGTCCTTGCGCTTGACCAGGGTCAATTTGCCGGGCATTCCTGCGGGCAGTTTGGGCAGGGCGTCGGACAGCAGCGGGGGCCAGGCCACGGCACACTGTTCATAGCAGTTGGTGACATTCGGGGTGTCTTTGGTGTACAGGTACAGCGTCATTCCCTTGTCCCCAGTCAGAATCGTGCCCAGTTTGGCGTCCTGGCGTAGGTCCAGTTGTGGGGTGGCGGCGTGGGCGGCGGAGAGGTTGGCGGCGGTGACACTGGCGAACAGGGCGAGGGCGGCGGCGCGGACAGTCCTGGTTTTGATCATGGGGAGCCTCCACTCACAGAAACGCAGCGCGGCGTCCTTTGGATTCAGAGACTGGTCCAGCCGAGGACCAGGGTCGGTCTGGTCTGGCCGGTCATGTCGCGTCTCTCGTCTTCCAGGCTGACGCAGACGTAATCGCCGCTGCCCACGCTGGCTCCCAGGACGCCTCGGGTGCTGCGGGTGCTGGGCGTCAGTGGATCACCGCGCTTCCAGTTCGAGGCCACCCAGACCTGATAGACCTTGCCCGGCGCGGGCGGTGGCAGGACAAACAGAACCTCGCGGGTGGGAAGCAGCAGCAGGTGACCAGTTGAAGGGTTGTCCCTGGCCTGCAGATTCAGGACCGAAACCCCTGGCTGCGCCAGCCAGCCAGCCACCTGACGCTGCTCAGCCCGCAGAACACTGACCTGGGTCTGTTGCCAGCCTCCCCAGCCGATGGCGGCCGCACACAGCAGCGCGAGCCCGACGGGCAAAGCAAGACCGGATCGACGCGAGGAGGAAGGCAGCCTTGGTGTATGGCCTCGGCTCGCGCTGGCCGGTGCGGTCAGCCGCAGCGTCCGGCGGAGCGGTGGGAGCTCGCCCGCGCTGGGCAGCGACTCTACCTGGGTCGCGAATTCCTCCCGCCAAGCCACGACCTGCGCCCGGCACGCTCCACAGGACAGCAGATGGCTTTCCGTCTGTCTCTGCACTTGGCCGCTCAGATCGCCCACCGCGTAAGCCCTCAGCACGCTTCTTTCGGGGTGTGGAGCGTTCATGAACCCTCCAGGGTGCGGCGCATTCTCGCCAGGGCGCGGCGCACCCGCGTTTTCACGGTGCCCAGCGGCAGGGCATGTGCGCTTGCAATTTCACCGTGACTGAGGCCCAGAAAGAAGGAATCGTGGATCAACGTCTGGTCATGCACTGACAGGCGCTCCAGCGCGCCGTGCACCACCATGCGGGTGTCCAGATCGGGGCCAGAACTGGGAGAGGGCATCTCGCCAAGCAGGGCCTCATCGCTGTCCAGAACAGGGCGCGCTCCACGGGCCCGTAGGCGGCTGAGGGCCTCGTTGCGGGCAACCGTGTACACGAAGGCGCGCGGCGACCCCAGTTCGGGCCGGTACTGGTGGGCCCGGCGGAAAAGGCGGTCAAACGTATCCTGTAGCACCTCCTGCGCCTCCTCGCGGTCCCCCAGCAGGCGCCAGGCCAGGGCATACACATGCCCACCCAACTGGCCATACAACTCAGTCAGCGCGTCCTCGTCTCCGTGGCGCAGCCGTAGCATCAGGGTCAGTTCATCCGTCATGGGTCGTCCGTCATGGGCTTCCATTGAAAGATACGCGCCTCAAGGCCAGTTAGATTTCCCCGGATGGTCTCCGCTGATCGTGAGTTCAGGCTGGATCTGAAAACACTCGGACTGTGGGGAGCAGCGGACCGCTTCATCCGCTGTGGTGAAGTGGGACTGGCCGGTGTTTGAACGGCAGAGCTTTGGCCTAAATGTCCCTTGATCGCCATACTCCACCCATTGATGCTAGCTGATCCATTTAAATCGGATGCTCCAAAAATCGTCAAAGACAATCAAAATCATTACAATTTAGAACACGTTGTCTATACAGTTATAACCGGGTGATGAAGCGCTTCTGGTCGGACAACGCCCTGCTCATCGTGCTGATGGGTTTCTTCATGCTGTTCTGGATAGCACAGGCCGGGAGGGGTTGGGCCGTCCACAACAGGGAACTCGAAGAACTCAAGCAGCACACCCTGAACTTGGCCCAGTACTTGGCCTCCTCCCACTTCTGGTCTGCCACGGCGGAGAACTGGGAGAGCGAGTTCCTGCAGCTGGGCGCGTATGTGGTGCTGACCATCCACCTGAAGCAGCGCGGCAGCGCTGAGTCCAATCGTTACGACGACGAGAAGGACGAGACGCAGCGCCAGCAAGACGAGCAGGAAAAACGTGCTGCGGCCGTGGCCAGGTTCTGGCAACGCAATTCGCTGACCCTGGCACTGCTGGGGCTGTTCGCGATCTCAATGATGCTCCACCTGCGCAATTCCTGGCAGGATGACAATCTGGAAAGGCTCGCACGCGGTCAGGACGCCGAATCGCTCTGGGCTTTCCTGCGCGAGCCCGAATTCTGGTTTGAGTCCTTTCAGAACTGGCAAAGCGAGTTCTGGCCGTCGCGGTCATCGTGGTGCTGACTGTCTTTCTGCGTCAGGTGGGCTCGTCGCAGTCCAAGCGACTGGGCGAGCCGCACCGCAAGACTGGCGATGACTAACCGGCGCCGTAATGGCTCGTGCGGCGCCTCAGCCCTCGGTCCAGACCCGCTCGCCCTGGATCCGCAGACGTGACAGGCGCAGGGTGCGTTTCCCCTTGGCCTTGTAGCCGACCGCGCCCCGGGTCCACGCGTGGTACATCAGGTGCCACTCTCCCGCGTGATCTCGGAAGGCGCACGCATGTCCCGGTCCGTGAAGCGCTCCAACAGTTGCCAGGAGCGGCTCTGTCGACTTCCTGAATGGCCCCAGCGGGCTCGCGCCGACCGCATGACCCTGCGCGTAGCTGGCGTTGTCGTACTCGCCGCAGGCATAGATCAGGTGAAAATGATCCCCTTCTTCGATCACCTGCGGCGCCTCGACCAGCTCGCATTCCCACTCATGGCTTGCCCCCAGCAGCGGACGAGCACACCCTATGAAGCGCCCGCATGGGGAGAGCTGGGCGCCCCATAGCGTGGTGGGGAGGCCGACTGCGTTGCCGTCGTTTTTCCAGTAGAGGTAGGCCGTGCCGTCCTCACGTACCAGGGTGCCCGCGTCGATGGCCCCACCCAGCGCACGCATCTCGATCATCGGCCGATCCGCGGCGATGAACGGCCCCTGCGGCGAGTCGGACAGGGCGCAGCCGATGACCTGCACCCCGGTCCCGATCAGCCGCGCTGTGAAGTAGAGGGCGAAGCCGCCGTTCGGCAGCCGCGTCACCTCAGGCGCCCAGGTCAACCCACGCTGCGCCCAGGCGGGCAACGTTGGCATGGCGTCGCAGACGTACGTCAGGGTTTGCTGCAGATCGCCGGTGCGGAGCAGCGGGACGTTCCCCATGGTCACCGAGTTGGTGGTGTACACCCAGTACACTCCGTCCGCGCGCACGACGCAGGGATCCGGCAGATCCTGGGGCAACAGTGAGCGTGACAGCGTGTGGCGCTTGGAGGGGCGCGGCTGATCGATGAGTTCCAGCGCCGCGCTTTCAGGAACATTGATCTCATCCTGTTCGCGCAGGCGGCGTGGCGGCACCGCGCCTGCTGGGCCGCTGGCCCGTCCTCTATGGAGGGTCAGAGCGCGCTGGGGGTGCGAGGCGCGCTGCAGATCGGAGACCGGGATAGAAGCGCCTTGGCGGGGACGTAGGGTCATCTGGCTGCAATTTAGCGGTTAGACAATTACTGAAATCTTAAGGCCGAATGAAGACCTCCGACGGACTAGCATCGAGAATGGACGACAAAAAATTGCGTACGGAAGTGGCCGTGGCATTTGTCAGAGTGTGAGCCTCACTGATGTGGAGATGCGTGTTCGCGGTGCTGACTAATAGGCAAATTTCAGCGTCTCCTCAGCCGCTCCCAGGACCCCGTCCCGGTCAGGTTGAAGGCACTCTTAAGGATGAGCCGAGCCCAGACTGGCTCCACTCACTTGCACTTACCTTAAGCCCATCAGCGCTCCAATCACCAATGAATGAACACTGGATGAGAAATATGCCATATGGACTCCCGCCGCTCGCGTTGCACACTGATCGGGCAATGCACCGGGCAACTCGACGTGGGTGCAGTTGGTACTTTGCGTTGCCATATCACTCCCAGTTGAGCGGCGCAACCTTTCTTCAGGGTTCAATCCAGAGTACGCTGTGATGCGGGTCGGGCGGAGCCAGTCATGGTGATGTCGACGCACATCCGGACAACGCGCATATTCGCGGCCTCCAAGCAGTCTCATGAAGGCCACAGAACGGCCGGCGCAGGTGACATGATGGCTTCTCTTGAGCATGATCTGGTGGATCAACTTGCAGACCATCAGTCGGACATGTTTTCGAGAAGCTTCTCCATTTCTGTATAGCCGCGCTGACGGGCGTGTTGCACCGGGGTGACGCCCTCATGGTCCGCGATGGTGCGGTCTGCGCCGTGGGTCAGCAACTCGCGCACGATCTCGGTGTGGGTGGGGCCGCCGTCACCCAGGATCACGGCTTCGAGCAAGGCGGTCCAGCCCAGATTGTTCACATGGTTCACGTTGATGCGGGTGGTCCGCAGAAGCTCGCGGACGTACGCCAGGTGGCCCCGATCGGCGGCGGGAATCAGGGCGGTGCCGCCGTAGCGGTTGGTGCGGCTCAGGTCTGGTCCGGCTTTAAGGACCTCGCGGAGCATGGCGACGCTGCCGGTTTCGCCGGTAAGCAGCAGCGCATTGTTGCGCCCCTCGTCCTGCGGATCGGGGTTGGCTCCCGCCGCGATCAGCGCGCGGGCGACGGCCACATGGTCTCCCCAGGCCGCCCAGGTCAGTGCCGTGCGTCCACTGAGGTCTGTGGCGTTGGCCGACGCCCCTGACTTCAGCAGGGTCTGAATCTGCTCAAGTTCACCGTTCTTGGCAGCCTGAAGCAGTCGCTCATCCAGCATGATCTGTGGTTTGGAGGTGTTCACTGCCGCCCCCCTCGCACCGCCCTGTGCAGAACCCGAAGCTGGAAGTAGCGTGACACTGCCCAGCAGCGTCAGTGTGAGCATCGCGCCCCTGAACAGCTTCGGCATAGCTACCATCTTACTTGCCCAGAACTGTAGCCACCGCGTCGGTGCCGCATTTCTCGTCGATCAGGCCGCTGGGTGCGCCGCCCACACCCACCGCGCCCACCACGGCACCATCCACGCGGATCGGGGCGCCGCCCGCCAGCACCAGGTAGCCGGGGATGTCGGCCAGGCCGGGATTGCTGGGCAGATTCTTGGCGATGTCGCTGGTCAGCGCACGTGCGCTGGCGCTGGTGAATGCCTTACCAGCGCTGGCCCCCAGCGTGTGCGGCCCGGCGTTCTCGGCACGGGCCACGGCCAGGGTCACACCGCTCCGGTCCACCACGGTGACGCTGACGTTGTAGCCCAGCTGCGCGCAATTGTTCACGGCCAGCGTGGCAATCCGGCTGGCGGCGCTCAGGCTCAGGCTGGCCGGGGTGACTGTAGTGGTGGTCGCCAGCTGGATCGGCGCAGGTGTAGTCTGCGCGGCGGCCACCGGGACGATGAACAGGGCGACGGTGGACATGGACAGCAGGGCACTCGGCAGCTTCTTCATGCCAGTCATCCTGCGCCTGACATGAGGAAAAAGGTATCCGTGTAATTTGCATTGGAACTCCGTAGTTTTACGGAGGAGGTGAACTTTGAGGCGGGGCTAGGGCGCCCTGGCGCTGGTGTCCGTTCGGATCAGGTTGCCAGTGCGGAGGCATCAGTCAGCAGCACGACGCCTGCAACTCTCGAGACGCACTGAGCAAACCATTAGACGAAGTGTCTCTATGAGGTTGAGGCGCAGCAACGCCCTGACGAGGGTGCTACGCCGGTAGACCAGGAGGTTCTGGCCACCCTGACGTTTTCCTACTTTCCGCTTCAGATGCCCTGCCTTTGAAGACAGTGACATTCTAGGGGCTGAGAGTGATGATTAGAAACCTCAGCTGGCTGCTCATCCGTTCCCAAATGTCATTGGGCAGCACAGGTGCAGGTCACGCGGACCAGCAGGCAGGGGCCCCTTCACCGTTCCTCTACCAGCGTCAGGCGAATGACCTCGGCCAGTGACTCGGCCTCCAGTTTGGCAAACAGGCTGGCGCGGTGGGCTTCTACGGTGCGGACGGAAATATTCAGGGCGCGGGCGGTCTGCTTGCTGGTCTGACCGTCCACGATGCCGCGCAGGACCTCGTGCTCGCGGGGCGACAGCCGCGACAGTCGCTCGCGGGCCCGTTCATTCGCCGTCCGGCGTTGGCGCCCCCGCAGGTGTTGACGCACGGCGCGCTGCACAGCTTCCAGCAACTGGGTCTCGTCGACTGGCTTGCTCAGGAAGTCAGCCGCACCCTGACGAAAAGCACGGCGGCACAGCTCAACGTCGGCGTGCCCGGTCAGCAGGATCACAGGCAAGTCCACGCCGCGCTCTTGAAGACGCAGTTGCAGTTGCAACCCGCTGATGTGCGGCATGCGGATGTCCAGCAGCAGGCAGCCGAGGGCGGGCGGCCCCTCGGCGTCCAGGGCGCGGATCAGTTCCAGTCCATCGGCAAATGGGCGAACATTCAGGCCCACCGTGCCGAGCAGAAAGCCCAGCGCGTCGCGTACCGCGTCGTCGTCGTCTACCAGGTAGACGGTGGGCTCCAGTGCGGCAACAGAGTCAATCACTGGCGGCCTCCAAGGCCTGACGCGGCAAGCTCAGGGTGAAGACCGCGCCGCCAGATCCGGCATTCGCCCCGCTCAAATCGCCGCCCATTCCCTGTGCCAGCGTCTGCGACAGGCTCAGCCCCAGGCCCAGGCCGCCTGACTTGCTGGTTGTGAAAGGCGTAAATAGGCGGGGCCTCACCTCCGGGGCAATGCCGGGGCCATTGTCGCGCACGCTCAGGGTCCAACCAGCTGCATCCGGCACGATGCTGACTTCGATGATGGGGTGGGGCGTCTCCTGTACGGCGTCCAGCGCGTTCCGCAGCAGGTTCAGGATGATCTGCTCCAGATGGACTGGATCGGCCTCAACCAGGGGTGCGTCGGCGTAAGCCGCCACCACCTGCACACCCAATCGGTTCAGATCCGCGTGGCACAGCGTCAGTACGTTCTGGACGGCCTGTACCAGATCGGTGGGACGGGTCTGGCTGGGCGCACGGCGCACCCACTGGCGCAGCCGCACGATGATCTGCGCTGCCCGTCCTGCCTGCGTAACCGAGGCGTTCACTGCATGCCGCACCCGTGCCAGATCAGGTTCGGGGTCCTCCAGCAGTCGCGCCGCCGCCTGGCCGTAGCTGATGATGGCGGTGAGGGGCTGGTTCAGCTCGTGTGCCAGGCCAGCCCCCATCTCGCCCAGCGTGGACAGCCGGGAAACGTGCGCCAGCATTTCCTCATGCTCGCGCACACGCCGTTCTCCGTCTTCCAGGCGTTCAAGCATGCGGCGTTGCAGCGGCCCCACCTCGCGCAGAATCAGCACCCGCCCTCGCAACTCGCCGCCCGCACCGCGCAGAGGGGCCAGTGAGCCCTCCACCTGTACACCCTCATGGCCGCGCCGCAGGGTCAGTCCCTCGGGCAGCGCGACAGGCTGGTCACTGTTCCAGAAAGATGCGGCGTCAAACGGAGCCTGCGACAGCGTGGCCTGAAAGGTGGCCACTGTGCGCAGATCGGTGCCGGGTGGCATGGGGTGGGCCAGCGCTGCCCGTGCCGCCGGGTTCGCCAGCGTGACCCGGTGACCGTCATCCAGCGCCACGATGGCTTCCGAGGCCGCGTGAACCACGCCCGCCGCCCGCGCCCGCTCGTCCAGCAGCGCTCGTTGGACGTTTCGGCGGCTTTCCAGAAGCCGGAAGACCAGGGCACCCAGACCGGCCGTCAGCAACGTCCAAAGTGTGGCCTCCACCCATGGCCACGCACTCCACGGCACTGAACGTGAGATACGGATGGGCAGGGGCTGCAGGGTTGTTCCCAGAACCTTGTCCACGCGAAGGGTTCTGGACACTGCCCCAGCTTCAGGCGTGTGCGCGACAACGATGGTTGCGGTCTTAGGTTGAAATAGCGTGTAGGTGAGCGGCGCCGCGCCACTGTCCAGCGCACCAGTCAACCGCCTCGCGTCCACCCAGATCCGCACCCTGTTCTGTGACAGGGCGTAGAGAGGTCCGTCCTCTTCCGGCCAGTGCAGGGCGGGTTGACTTGACAGCGGGGTGGCCAGGACCGGAGGCTGCTCGGCTGGGGTTCCTAATACCTGACAGCTCTGTGCAAAACACTGTTCGACGGCCACCACCTGCGGGTACGGGCGCAACAGGGTGTTCAAATAAGTGCCCAGCGCCACCACGCCCACGCCCTGCTGCTCCAAGGCGTCTAGAGCGTTCAAGACAGCCTCCTGCTGTTCCATCCGTTGCGACAGCACGCGGTGCAGGATACGCGCATCGGTATCGAAGGTTTCTCTCACACGGTTGACCGTGGAGAGAAACAGGCCCGCCACGCCCATTCCGGCCAGCACCAGCCACAGCAATGCAGCGATGGCAGGACGTGTCATGCCACTATTGTGCCCGGTTTTGAGCGGGACACGGACGTTTTGCTTGCGATGATTGCGAGTATAAGTCTGCCGTCGAAATTCTGAAGTCCTCCCGACAGGCAGACCGGCTTCATTCTGTGCAGTGGACCCAGCCGCAGGATCAGTCCACCCTTCTTCTGGACAATTTCAATGTTACCTGCATAGTCGTTGTGATCCGTCCCGGTGTCGGGCTCCAACGAGAGGGCGGGCAACTGGGCGTAGACGGCGCCAGCCTTTTGAAACACTGCTACAGCTCGGCATAGGGCTTTTCTTGGAAGGCGATCCAGCTTGCCCAACAGGATGTTGAATCTGCTTACGCATTCGCTCCTCTTTCAGCGATTTCAGACCGATGAAATGATTCACGCCTATGTCGAACTGGAGATAGACGAGTATCTCATGGCTAGACTTTGACGAAGACTACGCCCATGTGTGTTTCACTGCATGACCGATCAATCGCGTGACCACAATGACCCCGGTCTGTTGGCAATTCCTGCCGCAGCGTCGCCGCTTTCGTAGAAAAGTGAGGTCAGACGCGGCCTGCGGACCCCTTGGGATTGAGCCAGTTTTGAGTCGGTGGAGTTAAGCCTCACCATAGGAGGCAACCCCATGACGACCAGAAACACCTACACCGCCGAATTCAAACG
>NZ_JACHFL010000024.1 GCF_014201875.1 Deinococcus humi
GTGCTGAAGGCGAAGCTTGTGGTCGCCTGGCAGCGGGTCCGGTACATTGACCTGCCTCGCCAACTGATGGATTCCAACTTATGCCGGTATCAATAACGACCAAGTCCGTGGTCGTCCCGGATGCTCTGGACGTGGGAGAAGGGGTTCCAGGACAGCCCATTCTTCATCGGTGAGATCGCTGGTATACGATCGGCGCGGCATTCACCAGCCTACGTCCGTATCCACGGCGTCGACGCCTCCTGGATGACCTTTCAAAACGCACTTTAACCGTGGGCGTCGTGGTGTTTGTGCTGACCCGGCGGGTTGCGCTGGCGTTTTTCGCCACGTTCACCATGTGGGCCGATCTGACCACCCTGGCATACCTGCTGATGCGCCGCGCAGGGTCGGTCTGTGTCGATCTGTGTCGATCTGTGTCGATCTGGTCATCTATCAGCTGCCGGGAAGCTGCACGTCTGCGCCGGGCATCGTGCTGACCTCTGCCGTGCTCGCCGGGCTGCTCTTCGGCGTCCGTTACCTGCACCGCAAATCTGGATGAGGATCGCAATGAATTATCTGTTCTTCTGGCACTGGAATGGACTATATTTGGGTCAGGGAGGCGCTTATGACTCGACCAGTCGTCCGTGAAATTCAAGCCAGTGATCATGTATCCGCGGTGGACACCGGCACACTGGAACTTCTCCAGCAGTTGAGCGGGTTAACCTACGATCGGCTTGATCTGGCGGTGAAGAATTTCGAGCAGCGCCTCAAGAAAAGTCAGCAATCACTCGTGCTGCTCGTTCCGCATGATGGTGGTGCGACCATGACCGTCCGGGCGTCGAGCCTCACACCTACTGCGCGCAGTTACGCCAGCCTGAAGGGTGTAGACATGCCGGGGTACCGTATTGAGCCTCTGCCAGCCGTGAATGCCCACGCGCAAGTCCACGAGGCACTTGGGCGGACGGTAAAAGCACTGACGCGAACCTTCCGCGAGGAAGAGGACGCCCGGGCATGGATGCAGGCACCGAATGACGCTTTTGAAGGTGTCACGCCAGCTAAAATTCTCGAGCAGGGTCAGCCGAATGCGATCAGCACGGTGCTGAGTGCAGCCCGTCAGGGAGTGGCTCTCTGAATATCCCTCTCGTTGCAAAGCAGCTTCCGAAACTCAACCCCATTCGTCAGAATGGGGTCGCTTTCCGGATGACCAGTCTGTATCCAATCGAATTCCTGCAAGAGCCCATCAGCGGGAACGGGTCGCTCCATTCGAGTGGGCGCTTCAACGTCGCCGGCCCGACGGAACACCGGGTTACGTACCTGGCCCTCCACCCGCACGTCAGCATGCGCGAACTGCGGTACACGACCTCCTCAGCCCAGGAGGGCACGCCCGATATTGCGCCGTCCCTGGCGGTGCCGCCTGTCGCGCTCTTTAGTGTCACCTTCAACTTGCACCGTGTGCTGGACCTCACTAGTTCAAGCGTGCGAAATGCACTTGGGATCAGACCCTCTGATCTCACTGGTCACTGGTGGCTGGATAACGAAGAGGGACAGGACAGCGATACGCAGATTCTATCCAGGCTGGTCAATGCCACCAACAGGTTCGACGCCATCAAATACGAGAGTGCCCGAGTCAATGGGCGCACCGCTGGGCACCTTAACGTCACGTGCTACGCCGTGTTTCCTGACCAACTCCAAGCGCCCTCATTCATGCGTGCCGAACCACCCGTAGACGGGACCCCGCCCGGGGCCAAGTACCATCTCCCTTAACAGGACGGGTAGCGTTCCGTGCCTACATTGGTGAAGGAGACCAGGCTGTCCCTCCTCAAAGACTCTTGCACTGTACGATGACTTTGATGGCTGTCTTCCGTCCCAGTCACTACCAGCAGGCCATCTTCGACTTCGTGCGATCTGGGAGTGGTGACGGCGTGGTCAGGGCCACGGCAGGCTCAGGAAAGACCACCACGCTGGTGGAGATCGCCAAGCAGCTTCCAGACGACCTCGAAGCGGTGTTCCTCGCCTTCAACAAGCACACGGCCGAAGAGCTCAAAGCAAGGTTACCCAGCCACGTGAAGTCTTGTACCGTCCACTCCCTCGGACGGCGCAGTCTGTTGAGTCGATTCCCGAAACTGACGCAGAAGGACCCCCAGAGCCACAAATCCCGGCAACTCGTTCGTGACCGCATCAACCAGATGAAACTTGAATTTGCCCTCGGAGACGAGAACTGGCCTGTGGCCGAAAAGTACATGCAAGAGCTGCTGCGCTTCGCCATGGCGAACCTCACGGACACCAGATTCGAGGAAGACGTCGCCGCCCTGGCTTTGGAGTACAACCTCAATCCGCCGCAGGATCACGGGCTGGAAATCCAGTGCCACCGGGAAATTCGCCACCTGCTCAGGGCCAGACTGGAGGTTCTCAAACAGCACCTGATCTTCGACTACGAAGACATGTTGTACCTCCCCGCCGTCCTGAAGCTGCCTGTTCCGCAATACGACTTTGTCTTCGTGGACGAGGCTCAGGACCTCAGCGCTGTCCAGCTGGAGGTGGTGTTGCGGGCCGTGCGCGAAGGGGGTCGGCGTCTGTTCGTGGGAGATGAGCGGCAGGCTATCTACGGGTTTACGGGTGCAGATGCGGATTCTCTTGGAAGAATCGTAAAACGCACCGATGCGACCACCCTGCCTCTCTCCGTGACCTACCGCTGCCCCCGCTCTCATGTCGCCCTGGCGAAAAGACTGGCCCCGGAAATCGAGGCGGCGCCAAACGCCATTGAAGGCAAGGTCTTCGTCATCCAGGAGGCCTGGCTGCCCAAATGGGTCAGGAGGGGTGATCTCGTGATCTGCCGCTACACCGCCCCGTTGGTCAAGCAGTGTCTGGCCCTGCTGCAACGCCGGATTCCTGCGGTGGTTCGAGGGATGGACATTGCCCGGAACCTTCTTGACGTCGCTCAGCATCTGTTCAGCAGCGGGCTGAGCGGCTGGGAGGGAAACCTCGCGGCCTACCGCATGACCGAGGAGATCCGAATCCACAAGCACGCCGCGAGTGACGTCGATGCCGAGCGGCAGATTGCCATTCGCAATGACCTGCTGGACTCGCTCGGAGCTCTGACCGCGGAGGTTGTCCAGCAGGGTGGTGCCTACGTGCGGCACCTCACGGATTACATCCAGTCCTTCTTCAGCGACGACGACGGCGCCCCCATCATTTTCAGCACGATTCATAAAGCCAAAGGCAAAGAAGCCGACCGGGTATTCGTCCTGTACCCGAACACCATGCCCGCTGTGTACGCTCGCACCGCCAATGCGGCCCGTGGGGAAGCCTGCGTTCAGTTTGTGGCCCTCACCCGAGCGAAAAAAGAACTCATCTTTGTGGAACAGGAGGAACGCGAAGAGGATGACGGGTTCCACAAGGTAGTGCTGCACAGATGAGCACCCTGATCCTCGCCCTGAATCCAGACGGCGACTTGGTCAGCGCACTAACTGCACCGAAAAGGGCGAAATACACTTGTATGGAGTGCGGAGGGAACCTTCATGTGAAACGGGGGCCGAAGAAGGCTGCTCACTTCGCGCATGACAGCGAAGACCTAACTGGCTGCACCGGTGAAAGCGTGACCCATCTCGCTGCAAAACGGCTGCTCCGGAAGCAACTTCAGGCTGAACTGGCACAGGAGAGCTTGGTGAAGTGGATGCAGCATTGCTCAGGGGCTCAGGGCGGCTGCCGGATGCGCTCGGTGCTGCCGCAAGGTCACGAAGTTCAGGGGATGTGGGAGGTCCTCGAGGAGGTCACGCATGGCCGGTACCGTTTCGATGTGGCCGTGATCGTTTCAGGGAAGGCCATATTCGGCTTTGAGGTGTATCACCGACACTTGGTGCCGGAGCAGAAGGCGGCCGATCTGGATGTGCCCTGGCTGGAGCTGGTGGCCGAGGACATCCTAGAATTCAAACCCAGGGTGCCTTTCCGGGGGAGTCACAGCGAGCAGCTTTGTTCAGACTGTCATGCGCTTCTCCAGGCGCTGAGAGAACGGCAGGCACGCGATGCGAAACGTGGCGAACAGACCAAGAAGTACGTGGCCGAGGTGACACAAGTGCAGGACACCTGGAAGGACGTCATCGGCGCGGCAAAGAAGATGGATGAGGCCCAGCGGGTCGGCCGCAGAACTTAACCCACTAGGACAAGGGAGTCACCGGCTGCCTCGCTGGCTCGGTATCGTAGACCGAGGAAGGCCCTTCTCCTGCTGACGGGCTTGCCGACCCGGCGGGCGTACGTCAGCAGGCCTTCGGCAATTACTGTGCAAGAAACGTAAGTGACCTTAAGAAGTGACTGACTCAAGCGTGGCAACGAGTACGATGGCTGGGATAATGCTGTCGTGTAGAGGTTTTTCAGCTCCCTGAAAAGGGAGCTGTTCGAGAACCCCACAGCTGCACGGCAGACCATTTTCGGATCCACCCTAGTGGTCTATAACCGGCAGCGCCGTCCCTCCCCACTGGATTACTTGACACCTCATGAGTTCGAACGCCAGGTTAAAGGCACTTAACCTCAATCACTCAATAGCGCGGCAGGCCCATGTTTTGCCCTCAGGCTCTTATATAGCCTTTAGCTGAGCAGTCGCGGCAGGCTTGTGTGACAGCGCCCCTGGACGCCAACCTACGCCCAAGTACTCAGGGTCATTTTTGTTCTCAATCTCACTTGGGACCCTTTCTTCTTGCCGGATTCTTCAAGGTGGACCGAATTCCTGCTGGTCTGAGCCAACACCGTAGACCAGCTGCACGCCGGTTCCAGCGTCAATATCCGCAACGATCTGAATACTCTGATTGCCTTCCGGCAGCGCGAACACCCTCCCCACTTCCCCGCGCAGGACTTGCACGAGTTCTGGGGGCTGTTGAGTGGTGGTGACGAGCGCCCCGCTGTAATTGGTCGTCCCAGCATTCTGAAGGGCCTGGTTGTAGGCGTGGAGACCGTTGAGGCCCGCCCGTGCCAGATCAAGGGCGAGCGTCGGGGCGATGGGATGAACGTTCGCCCCCACCCCTTCTGAGAGCGTGCCATTTGCCGCCCGCTGATAAGCCATGGCGAATACCGGGTAAACCTTGCTGTTCTTGGACAGCACAAAGGACGTAAAGCGCATGTCTACGCGGCCCAGGCGGGTGTTGTAGGTGGCGCTGCCCACCCAGTTCCCATCCTGCGAGAGCACCACGACCGGTACATCCATTCCAGCGGCCGCGCGGATGCTGGTGAACAGCTTCCCGGCGATCACGGACGTAGGCGCGAAGCGGGGCGCGTCAGGGTCGACTGCCTGCCCAAAGGCAGGTGTCGTGCCCGCTGCCTGAGCCACTGTCTCGCCTGTGACAGCCGGCGCAGCAGTCGTTTCAGTCCCCTGGCTGCCCTGGCCCCGGTAGACCAGACTGTTGCCCCCTGTAGTCGTGGTTTTTGCGGAGGCCTGGTAGATCATGGCGTCTTGAACCTGTGGAGCGGCCGTCTGTGCCGGAGCTTGATGGTTGCTCTTGTAGATCATGGCGCTGCGCGAGGGGGCCTGGGCCGCCGTCTATCGGGGGCTCTGATAAATCAGGGCGCTCCGAGGAGCACTCTGGGCCGTTTCCTTGCGTGGGGCCTGATAGATCAGGGCTGCCCCGCGGGCAGGAGGATCTTCCTGTTGTGTGGCGCTTGTGGTCTGTGCTGGGGAGGCTGCGGGGCGTAGTGAAGTGTCCGCAGGCCGGGCAGGGGGAGGTATCCGAAGAGCGACGGCTGCGGGAGCAGGCGTCACCACCTCGCCACCGAAGGGCGCGGCCACCTCGGGCGTCGAGGCCGCAGGCGAAGAATCAGCAAAGGGGGATGGTGGAGGCATGCGCTCCGCTTCGGGAGCTGGGATGACCGTGACCGGCGCCGGGTCGGAGGCCACCTCAGGGGTGCCGCCGAAGGGCGTTGAGGCGGCTGGAGCGGGTGCGGCGGCCACGGGCGTGGGCGCAGAGTCCACGGCAAGGGGCGCAGGGTCAGGGGTGGTCACGCTGGCGGGAGCAGGGGCGTAGGGATCATTTGCCACCTGATTGAACACTTCTGGAGGCGGCGGCGTGGTCGAGCGGCCAGAAGTGGCTGACACTGGCTGAGGCGCACTGTCTGGAGGGGTGGTGGCGAATGTCGCGTCACCCGCTGGTGCGGTTTCTACGCTGGACCCGCTGGTGTCGGTACCCGCTTCCTCTTTGCCTTCGATGGGACCAAAGGCCCCTGCGGTGCTCCCTTCGGCCGTGCCTTGGCCTGGAGTCGTCGTGCCAGTGGTCATAGAGCCCGTCCCTGCTGGTGTCTGACCAGTTTGTGCCGAGGGCCTGGGAGCCACCACACTCCACACGAGGCCGCCGACCAGCAGGCCGCCTGTGACCAACATCGTGGTTCGGAACACCCGCTGGCGATCCATCACGAGTTTCCGGTCCAGGCCGCGCCGCATGAAGTTCTTCTCCACAAAAGTGTTCAGGCGATGTCTGGGTGTGATTTTCGATGCGCGTGGCGTGTAGGGGTCCAGCAGCTCCGCAGGATCAGCGCGCTCGGCTTCCGCCAGTTGCGCCGCCAGTCGTGGGTGTGAACGCTGCAGAGTCAAGAACGTACTCAGGTATTCAGGGGTGTCTGGATCGGGAATTTCGATCTCCTGACCCATCTCCCGCAAGGCGTCCTGAACGGCCAACCTCTCCCGGTCAAATGTTGCTCTATCCATGCCTTCACTCTACCAGTTGTCTGGGAAAAGTTTGCATATTAGAATCTGGAACAAGCGTGAAGAACGCTAAATCCCTTGGGGGGAATTCTATGATGCAAAGCCCCGTGTCCCGCCCCGCCCTCGCCGCCAAGTTCACTGCCCTGGTCTTGCGCCAGATGATCGCCCTGCTGTTCATGTTGCAGGCTGTCTCCCGCGCCCTGCACGAGCGGTCGGCGGCCGTAAGTGCAGCTGTCACTATGTACGCCCTGAGCTTCCTGGGCAGCCGGGCTTTCGCGCAGATGACCAGCGGCGGCAACCAGAACCCGGACGAAATCCTCAACAGGGCGGTTTGTGGAGCCAATGGCTGGTTGGGCTGGTTTACGAGCACCAGGTTCCTCGTGGTGCTGATGGCAGCGGGCCTGGTCGGCTTTTTCATAGGCCGGGCCGTCGGCAAGCGCGACAACGACGCCATCGTGGGCACGTTCATCGCCGTGGCTGGTCTGGGCGCGATCCGCATCCTGGTCAAGATCGTCACCACCTGCTGAAATCACCACACGAGGGGAATCACTGATGAGCGAGCGCCGTTTCAAGGGCCACAACCTGGACACCAGGCATGGTTTTTTCGGCACCTTCACGATCTGGGAATTCATGATGGTTTTCGGCTGCGGCATCCTCGGAGGCAGCTTGACCAGCTCTAGTGGCTCCGCACCAATGGTCTACTCAGTGGTTTCCGGCGTGGCGGCCCTGATTGGCGTCCTGATGGCGAAGCGAACGCTTGCTCAAAAGCCGCACTACTTCAAGCACCTCTACAAGTACCTCAACCGCCCTGACTACAAGCACGTCAAGGTTGACAGGGACTATGTGCCGGTTTTACCTGACGCACGGCAACGGAGGAATTAATGTTCAACTTCCGCCGAGCAACGGGGCCGGGCAAGACTCCGGCCCCCAAAAAGAGGAAGTCCGAGACCACCCGTGACCCGCGTACGGGCGGTTCTGTTGGGAGCCACACCGAGACGCAACCTTACTGGGACATCATTCCCGACAGTCTGGACTCGCAGGACCGGACCGGGCCAGCCTCCATGCTGCTGGAGGACGGCACGTTTGAAATTGGGATTGTTGTGCGGCCGCCGTCCCGGCTGCTAATGAGTGAGCAGGTGCTTGACGGTCGCCATTTTGACCTTCGGGCCGTGCTCAAGCTCGCTGTTCCGGTAGGCGAACGCGCCCGGATTTACGTGCAAAAGTTTCCTGCCCGCAAACAGGATCTGGAGGCGGTGTCAAAGGCCCGCCGCGCTCAACATGCCAACGCCCTGGCCGCCATGCTGGTGCACAAACGCATGAAGCTGCTGGATGACCGGCGCATTGCCGGCGAGCTGAAGCGCTGGGAGTTCTACATCACCATGACGGTGAGGCCGCCCCTGCCCTTCAGCAAGACAGCGCCACCGATCGAGAGCGACCTGAAAGCCGCTGTGCAGCGCTGCGTGGGCCGCCGCCGTGACCTGATGAACCGCCTGGCCGTGGCCGGATATGGCGTGCAGGCCATGAGCGCCCAGGACATCAAGGACGCTTGCTTCTACTACAACACCCTGGACGCCAGAGGGGGAGTCAGTGCCCCCGTGATCCTGGACGAGCACAGCCGCCTGGACAACATTCCGCTCGTGGACGGCGAGCCTGACTCCCTCACCATCCGCCGCCAGGTCGTGCTCAATCCAGCCCACGCCGAGGACAAGGCCTACGTCGTGTGTGGCAGCAGCTTTGTGTATGCCGTCAGCCTGTACGACCTGCCCCGGTACACCGAGTTCGGTTTGTTTCAATCAGTGGCAGAGGGCATCACCACCGGGGACATGATCTTTTGCATTGAGTACCACCACTTGGATCGGCAGAGTGAGATGGAACGCCTGGAGTCGGCCCAGCGCGGGCTGTATAGCGCGGTGAACAGCACCAAGTATGCCCCGAGTGCCAGTGCAATGCAGCGCAACGACGAGCTGAAGGAAACCCTGCGGTTCATCGGTGACCACAAGGAAGAGTTCTACACGGCGGGCGTCAGTGTCCTGCTGATCAGTCGCACCCTGGAGCAGCAGGACGAGATGCTGAACCAGGCGGTCGGGGCCTTCAGTCAGTTCCAGGCCAGCCGCCCCGTGATGCACGGCTACCAGAGCATCGAGGTGTATGAAGCCAATGCGCCCTTCAATGGACGGCGCAGCGAGTTCGCGTTCAAGACCGTGGAGAGCAACAGTGTGGGTTTCTTTCCCCCTATTGCGCCTTTCGCAGGCGTGGGGAAACCCACGCTGGTCTTTCGCAACCGGGCCAACGGCCTGACTGTCTTTGACCCCTTTGCGGCCGGCACCAGCGCGTCTCACTTCCTGGTCGTCGGGCCAACTGGTTGGGGGAAGACCTATCAGGTGGGTTCCACCCTGACGGGCTTGATCGACGCCTACGATCCGTGGATCACCATTATCGACCGCAAGCATGACTTCAAGGACTGGATGCTGGCGATGGGTGGCCTGCACATCGTGCTTGGAGGTAAGAGCGAAACGACACTGAACCCAATGGATCTCCCAGCAGGTGAGAAGAGGCCCGACGAGGGCAAGCTCAACTTCCTGCTGACGCTGGTGCGCAACTTCGCTCTTCCGGGCCTTGATGACCGGATGAACGGCGAGGAGGACACCGTGATCGTTGAGGCCTTCAAGCTCACCTACATGGCCCACAGCCAGGAAACGGAGCCGCCCATCCTCAGCGACGTGCACAGGACGTTGGAAACCATGTCGCAGTTCAGCGACGGCCACAGCATGACCCAGGCGCAGCGCGACATGGCCCGCTCCGTCGCAGGCCGCCTGCGCCGCTTCCTGGGGGAGAGCGACTGGGGCCAGGTGCTGGACCGCCGGAGCAACTGCAACACCGTGGCGAAGTACGTCTATTACGACCTGCGCAACATCGACTCGAACGACGAGAAGCGCCGCAAGATTGCCATGCACATCATCAGTGACCGGGTGCTTTACACCGCCAGGGTTGCGCCGCTGGAAGACAAGAAGATCTGCTTCATCGACGAGATGACCCAGCAGATCAAGACCGGGACCGACCGGGCGTACATCAGCGAGTGGTTGCGTCTGGGCCGTGCCTGGGGCCTCAGCGTGGGCGGGGCCATGCAGCTGCCGAGCGACACCAAGTACATGCCCGAGTTACAGGAGTCGTTCAACTTCTTCTGGCTGGGCAAGCTCGCCAAACCACAACACGCCATTGAGAACCTCGACCTGCCTGAAACGATTGCTGACGCCATCTCCACGATGGGCAAGGTGGACGGCGAGTATGCCGACTGGCTTCTGGTCTATAAGCCCGAGGACGGCGACCCGAACGGGGAGGTTCTGCGCATCGAGGAGTCCCGCGAGTTCTACTGGCTTCAGACCAGCAAGCCGGCGGACCGCCGCCTGCGTATGGCCGCGATCAAGCGCCGGGCCGGGGACATCCTGGGTGCCGTGCAAGACCTGGCCGCCGGGAATTACCCCGAACTCACCGATGCCGACGAAGCCAACGCCTCCGAAACGCCTGTTCTCTCCGACGACGACGAGATCAACGCGCAGCCTGCGCCGCTCGCGGACCTGCACGCTCTGGCGGTGAATCAATGATGCGAACAAGACTGGCCGTGACCCTCGCGCTGCTGCTCACCAGCTCCAGCGCCTCTGCACAGCAGGCCTCCAGCTGGGAAGCGCTGGGCGGCTATCTGAAGCAGGCCTGCTCTGTGGGCCAGACCTCCGCTGGGAATGGTGACAAGCTGCAATGGATCTGTAACATCGCGTCCACCTACGGCTTTCTGACCACGAACGTCCTGAATGGTGACTGGCAGGCGTTTGGCCAGGAGGTTATGGGGCAGTACATGAGCCAGGCGGCCGAGTACATGGGGCAGAAGCTGGGGTTTGCCCAGCTTAACCAGCTCACGGCCGACATGAACAATGCCATGCAGGGCAGCTATAACGACTTCCGGGGCTCCCTGTACAACGCCATGACGCAGGTGCTCAAGACGCAGAACAGCGGCATGATCGACGACAATGCCGGTTCACCGGTCACCTCGCCCGGTGGCCTAGCCGACTACGCTGTGAAAAACAATCCGTTCCTGGTGGCCACCCAGACTGCCGGGCGCACGCAGCAGACCCTGGAAACCTTTGAGGGCCTACTGCGCGCGGCTCAGGCGAAGAAAATCACCGAACAGAACGCCGAAACCATCGAGACGGCCATGAAACCCGCCATGCAGTCGGCCACCGCTACCGTTGGCAACGGCATCACCCCTGGATTCGCCGACAAGCAGGTGGAGAGGGGCAAGACGGCCCTGAGCCAGCGTGAACTGCTCCAAGTGCAGCTCGAAACCCAGGCTTACGCCCTGAAGCAGGACGCTTCCATGCGGATTCAGGAGTTTCAGTTGCTGGTGGAGATCGCCAAACAGGGCGTGATGACCAACACGCAGCTGATCGCCAAGCTTGGTGACGTGAGCAACGCCATGGACGAGCAGAACAACTACGTGAAACAGGCAATGGAAGTAGCGGCTCAGGACAACCTGGACGCGGCCCAGAAGGCTGCCCGCGAATACACGCAATATGTCGCGCAGCTGCAAGCCGCGCTTGACCCCAGGAACGTCCAGTCCGGCATGAAGACAGCGCTGGCCGGCGGAATGCCATGAACCGGCGCGCCGCATTCGCCCTGGCCGCCTTTGTGCTCGGCAGCGTGGGCCTGGCCGACACGACCCCCGAAATCCAGCAGACCAGCGCCTATCTGAAGGGTCAGTCGGATCAGGTGTTGCAGCAGTACATGACCGGCATGATGGGACCGAACCCCCTGGAGGGACTGTTCGGCCAGGCCAGCGCGATCAGCAAGAGCGGGCTGTACAAGGTGTGGATCAGCGTGTCACTGCTCATCGCCATCGTGGGCTTTGCGCTCAGCATCACCAACATCGCGTTTGAGGATGCCAACGCCATCAAGCAGCTCAGCCGTGTGACCGGGCGCTTCTTAATTACCGGCGCGCTGATCGGTTCGGCCTACTCAACGCAGCCTTGGAGTCTCCATCAGGTCACCACAAAGACCATCGCCGGTTCCTACACCTTTGGCCTGACCACCTTTGCCGGCGATTTCAACGCCAAGCTTGAACAGACCCGGGAAAGCTTTACCGACATGCTGGGAGCAACAGTGGTCGTGGGCACCACCCTGGCCTTGCCCCAGGGTGCAGGAGCGCTGCGCGCCGGAACGGCCGCACTCAGCAAGACGTTCGCCTCCGGTGGTGGCCAAGTGCTGGCCGCCAAGGCAAGCGCGGCTGCAGCGAGCACCGGCATCAAAGCTGCGGGAACCAAAGTGGTGTCCTTCGTCATGAACCGCCTGGGCGGCCTGTTCACGGCCCTGCAATACTTCCTGTCCGGATACAGTGCCCTGGTGACGGCGGCAGGGTGGCTGACCGTCCTGATGTTGCTGGCGCTGCCGGTGGGCTTGGCCACCGTGAACTTCGGCGAGACGCGGGTGCTGTGGACTGCGTTTGGGACTTGGGCCGGCCTCATGCTCTCCCTGTCGCTGATGCCTGCCGTGCTGGTGAACGCGATGGATACGGTGCTGGTGCAGTCCGTTCAGTCGATGAAGTTCTACACCGCCGAACTCGGGTACCAGGCGCAACTTCAGCAAAAAGAGGCTGCGAAAGCCAGCAAGTCTACGCAAAGCGAAATGGACAAGATGCTGGCTCAATGCCAGGACGCCCGCAACGTGGACCCCGCCAACATCGACAGCAACCCCTGTCAGAAAGTGGTGAACCAGGGGGCGCTCGTGCAGTTCGGTGGATGGCTTCAGGGCGGCGTGGCGCAGGCCATTGCTGGAGCGATTGAAGGCATCGTGGCCAACATCGCCGACTCATTTGTGTCGTTCGGGGTGATGATCGTGCGCCTCATGATCGGCGTGGTGCTGGCCGGAATGTTGATGTTCGGGGTTCCCGTGGCCGCGATTACCTTCTTCGGCGGCGTGGCGATGAGGAAATGAGAGGCCTGGCCGCTTCCCTCGTACTGGCTGCGCTTTCGGGTGTGCCCCAGGCTCAGCCGGCGACCGTCAGTGTCGGCCGGGTGGTTGACCTGATGGGCACCGCCCAGAGGCGCGTGCTGGTGTACGTGCCCTATCTGACCGACACCACCTTCGCTGAGGCCATTCGGGCGGCCAAAGTGGACCGCACCCGCCCTGGTCTTCAGGTGATGGTGGTGACCATTCCCTTCTTTGCGGCCAAAGAAAATGCCCTGACCAACGCTCTGGCACTGGCCGGGGTCGCTGTGATTGAGACCCAGGTGCCCGGCACCACTGCCTACGTCCTCGTGGACGACCACCTGTTCTCCAGCGCGCAGATCGGACGCAGTGCCAGCGCCGCCGACGTGCGGCTGATGGGCCGCAACGACACCAACACGTTTCTTCAGTGGTTCAGGAATGCAACAAGAGCCGGGGAAACCTTGACCAATTACGAGGCGTTCAATCGCCTCAGGGGACTGCGATGAACGACACCCGCCAGCCGGCATTCGCCCAGTGGTGTGAGATTGACACCAGCTGCGACGTGATCCCTGAAGGTGCCCGTGCCCAGCGCCAGGCACAGATCGCTCCGCTTGACCGCCTCGAAGGCCATGACACCGAAGACATTCCCCTTCCCCTTTCGAGCCAGGAGAACCCATGACCCACGTGACCCAGGAAGCCCAGTCCGCCCGTGTGGGCGCCCGCCAGGGGCGCGCTGCCGTGCGCGATCAGCTGGTAAACAGTCTCTTCAACCCCTACACCGCCCTGTGTTTACTCTTATTGATCTCCGGCGTGGGCGTGGCGCTCATGGACGCCAGAGGCATGGCCATGCTGCTGGTGACCGCCTTCTTAGCTGCCGTGGTACGCCTGCTGTGGACGATCCGGGAGGAACTGCGCGAAACCAATACGCATCAGCAGGCGCAGGTGAAGCTGCTGCGGGCCGCGGCGCTTCGTGGCGGGCGTGAATGACAGCCGTGTTGCAGCTCAACCCGCCACCTTCCAGTGGGGCCATCAATGAAGCGGAAGACCTACGGAAACTCCTCGCCTACTTCCCGAACGCCATGCGCGCGCAGGTAGAAGGCGACATCGGACGGATCGAGGAGATCAAGATTCGGTTTGGGCGCAAGCTGTGGGTCCTGCTGAACGGCCGCTACGTGGCCTACCCATACACCATTGAGCTGGCGGACATGCAGTTTCTGATCTCCAAACTGGGGACCTTCCGCGACGACAACCGCCGGGGCATTGACGGCACAGGTCACCGCATCACCCGTGTCATGGGCTCAGACGGCACCGACGAAGGCAGTCCCGTGGGATTCACCTTCCGCATCGGCCGGTACTTCGAGAAGATGGCCGAACCGCTCCGGCCGTTCATTGAAGAGTCGCCCAGCATGTTGATCGTGGGCGAGGCCGGCAGCGGGAAGACCACGCTGCTGCGCGGCACCGCGCAAATGGCCGCAGAATATTTCCCCATGCAGGCCGTGATCGTGGATACCTCCGGCGACGTGGCGGGGGACGGCAAGGTGCCGCACATCGGCATTGGCGACGTGGACGTGATGCCGGTGCGCTCGAAGTCCATGCAAGCGGTCTTGATCGAGGAGGCCGTCAAAAACCAGAACGTGCGGGTCCTGATCGTGGACGAAATCAACCGGGAGGCTGAGGCAGAGATGATCGCAGGCGGCATGAAGTCGGGCGCGCGGCTCATGGGCACAACGCACGGCCGTAACATTAGCCGGGTGCTGGAGAACAAGAACCTGGCGCCACTGTTCTTCCCGGAGCCGGTGTTCTATTGGTTTGCGGTCATCGAGCGCCGCGGCGAAGTGGTGATGTACCGGGCGAACGAGATCATAGAGGCGATCAAGTCCGGGAAACAACCGCAGGGTCAAGTCGTACAGTTAAACAGGAGGTGATGGGTGTGGAGGTGCTGAAATTCCTGTTGCAGGTGCTGTGGGCATTGGTGAAGGCGGGCCTGTTCGTGGTGGAAGCGATCTTCGCAGGCCTGGACGGCGGCAGGAAAGTCGTGCGGAAAGAAGCCGCCTCGTGGGGTCAGCATGAACCGCCCCACCGCGACCGGACCAGCGCCTATTACACTGGGCCAGGCCGGAAACCCTGAGTGGTCAGCGACACAACGCGGCACCTTGTATGGGTGCCGCTGCGCTTTTGACGGTTCAGAGGCCCAGGAGTTCTTGATCGGAGAACAGGGGAAGCAGGCCAGTTTTCGCCTTGCGCTCTCTGTGCTCCAGCATCATGTGTGCCGACTGCGAAGGGAGCACCAGCAGGTTTTCCGGGCGCAGATCGTGGCGGTTGCCGTTGCGGTGGTGCACCACCTCGCCTTGTGCGAGTGGCCGGCCCAGCAGACGTTCGGCTTCGAGGCGGTGAACGTACTCCAGCTTCCCAGTCTCGGGATGCCGGCGACGTGGGTACCAGCGCTTCTGTGCCTGACGGCAGACCATTCGCCCGGCGATGACAGCCGGAAATTGAGGACCGTGTCCCGCCCGTGCGGCGCGGAGGAGGGCTGTGGCGGGGTGGCTCAGGCGTTTCACGACTTCTGGTACATCCAGGCCGTCAGCTGCCCGCCGTTGATCGTTAGGTTGAACCAGAGGCCAGCGGTCAGTCTGGGCACCATGGTGCTGCAATTTTACGCCGCCGAATGCCTGGTTGGTTTTTCAAGAGACCGTCTCAACTGGCGAATGGCCCTCAAAGGATTCCTTGGTGATCCGCGTCATCGGTACCTGGATGACTTGAAGCGGGATATCGCTGGCCATTTTTCCATTGGCCATCAGAGGATCAAGGTCGTCCTGTAACACAACCGCATGAATGGCGACGATCTCAGGCAGGACCTCACGCAAGGCCGAGGCGATGACGCGGGTGGCCTTCATAGTCAGTGATGCACGACCGATCACCACGGTGAGTTCTCCATTACAGCGGGCCAGAAGAATGTTGTCTCTTCCCCGCTTGGCGTAGCCGTCGTACAGCTCGACGTCGTAGCCGTCTTTGGTGTATTGCCGGGCCATCGCCCGCACGATGAGTGCGCCAAGCACCACCTTCTTGGCAGGAACGTAGTTGTAGCGCACTGAATAACCGTAAGGCCGCAGGCCAACGCCGGAGAGGACATACACCTGAAAGCCGGTGAATTTTTGTCGGGCCACCATTTTGCTCTTGAGCAGCGGGCTGAGCGCGGAGGCCGGAAAGCGTGACCGAATATCTTGAACTAGGGCCGGCCCCCACGTATACAGTTCGTGGACCAGGTCATCTGTTGTTTCGCCATTGAACATCCCAGACAGAGTAAGCCCCAACCCGGGAAAACACCTTCCTTAGGTGGATTTGCCACCACCTGCGCGAAGCAATCCACATCGAGTGTCGCCATAGACGAATTACTACTATATATTATGTAATAAACATAACACTAACACTTGACCAACACAGTTCTGAAAATGTCTACCATTCGGAGTGGGTTGAACACTGGCGGGTCATTCCCGGACAGGTTTCTCTACCTAGAATCCGCTGGTAGGCTCAGCTCAGCAAAGGGGAGGCACCGATGAAGTCGATTGTTAAAGCTTTAGGCATGCTGTTGCTGGTCAGCGCAAGTATTCACGGCGGTCCTAGCGCGGCTTCTGTCAGCCAACGTCAAGTGGGGGCCACGCCTCTCGCCAAGGTCATTTGGGATTGCGGGAGCATTTGTGTCGACCGGGTGGGGGATCAGAAGGCATGATCGAACTCGGAGACCACAATTTCGATCAGTGTATTCAGGAAGGGTTCTGGGTCGTCGATTTCTGGTCTCCCAGTTGTGCGCCCTGCCGGGTGGTCTCGCCGATCCTGGCGGACCTGGCCCTTGAGCTGAAAGACGTGCATTTCGGTGCGGTCAACGCCACCACTGAACTCAAGACCCGCTTCTCACATCAGGTCAATGGTCTGCCAACGGTGATGGTCTTTAAAGATGGCCGTCCTGTCGATCTTCTCCTGGGTGCCCATCCAGCGCGCCTGTATCGACGTCGGATCACCGACGCCTGGGCCACATACGGTTGAAATGACCCCGACATTTGCGTCCTCGCCCCTGTCGGAGGCCGAGTTATTTGATCCACATGCTTGGTACACCTGGCGGGCGGATCAAAATAAAATCGGTGTGACGCCGGCCGCGATGGCGGAGCGGCTCAACGCCTCGGATTCCGCCATCGCCCATCTCCGGATTGCGGATTTACTGGAGAGTGCGGGGCGGATGAATGAGGCCATGCCTCATCTCAAACACTGCCTCCTGTCAACAAATACAGCCCTCCGCGCTCAGGCCATGGCCCTCATGATCTTCAATGAGCGAAAAGCCAGGGCCGTGGAAAAGAACGGGGCTGTCGATCATGTCTGGGCGGCCACCCATACGCTTGAGAAGCATCTCCAGATTCTTCAGTCTTCTCCAACACAAGACGATTTTTACATTGAAAGCCAAGCTATTTTGAAATACAACCTCTGTCGCCTTTATTTCGATGCGGGTGACTATCCTCTTGCATTGGCGCACGCTGCTGAAGCCATCTACCTTAGTCTCCCTTTAGATGTGCCGCAGTTGACCTCTGCCATCCGCGTCAGCCACGCCGGGGCAGCTGTTCTGGCCGGTCAGCTTCAAGTGGCCTACCGGGAATATCAAGCGGTTGGCGATACCGTGTTGCCCCAATCGGCACTTCGGTTGTTCTCGCGTGTGAACGTGGCTCTTGTTCAACTGATGGGTGGGGACGTTGTGGCGGCCCAGGCAGTGATCGAGGCAGTGCTGGAAGAGAAGTCGGATAATGTTCCGGCCCAAACCAGCAGACAATTCATTCAGGCCATGTCCGGCCTGCTTGATCCAGAAGAAGAGATCCAGACGTGTCATGAACTCAGCCGTGACGTGATCAACGCTGGGCTTCAGGCCCTTGTTGCCTTTACCAATCTCGGTCAGCGCGAACGCCTGAATACCGCACTTGACGCGTTCAGGGAGATCCACCGGGCCAATCCCATCTTCGACTGCGTGATCACCTGGGCGCAGGCAAACGCCCTTTTACATCTGGGCCAGATTTACCTGGCTGCCCAGCGCATCGATCTGCATCGCCCCTACTATCCCTTGATCGAAGTTCTGACCCTGGGAATGAAACTTGAACTGGCGATGCGGATCGATGGGATTGACCTTCAATCTCCCGCACACCTCTGTCAACAAGTGCAGGCCGTCTTTCGGCAAACCGGCTCCAGAGCGGCGCGTCGGGGTCTGGCCGGCGTGCTGGCCTACTGGCATCCGACTGCCGCCGCTTTTTGCGCTTTGTCTCCGTGCTCTGTGCCTGAGCTGGTCGATGTGGCCCTCCCTTCTGTTTTCATCGATGGCAGGCCGATTCAAATTCATGGGCAGAGCGTGCCAACACGTCTCCCCTTTCTCCAGATCACGCTGGAAGCCTTCGGGTTGAATACGACCGTGAACCGGGACCAATCTTCAGAACGTGAACGGATGGCGCGTGCACTCACCGTGAGCTGGGGACAGGGAAAACGGGTTCTGCCCGTCATTCCACCTGCGCTGCTGGCGTTTCATTTCCTCCGGATGGCGGAAAGTCATGGCGAATTGTGGAGGCTGGCTGCCCGCGAGCTGGTGAAATCGCACGGTCTTGTCCCCACAACCAAGGGTGGCAATCTGCGTGATGAGCGGGCCACCCTGGAAGAGGAGCTGAGGACAGTGCTGAAAGGGAAAACGGGTATCGGTGAATTCTTGAACTGGCTGGCAACAGCGGGCGGCACGGTCGCCGGAGACCTACGATGACCCAGGGAAAATATAACGCGCATCTGGCCGCTGTTCTCGCGCTGCAATCTGGCGCCACACCATCTGAAGAACCTTACCTGGCACGTCTACGCGCGCGTTATGAGCAGATGAATGCCGTCCAGTCTCTGCCTGAGGAGGGTGAAGCGGAAGAAACCCCGGAGGAACTTCGGGCCTCGTTGGACGAGGGTTATCAAGGGCTGTACTGGTACAGGACAGAACTGGAAAAACCAGACACCGATTCTTACTGGTCTGAGTTCCTGAAAGCACAGATTGCCAAATATGAGGGGCTACTGGCGACCATGGTGGCGGACTTCCAGGAGCAGGGTCATGAGTACCAGCCTCCAACCTTTGATGTTCAGCAGTTGACACGGAATGAAGGGGTCAAGGCGTTGGAATCTGAACTGGCCGGACTTCAGCAGTTGCGAGCTGTGACGTTGGCTTGGGCAGAGCGTCATGACGCTCTGGTCGACGTAGGATCGTCTATTGACGATCTCAACGCCAAGATTGAGGTTCTTGAAGGCAAATTGGCTTCAGAAAGTTAAGTGAGATCGACATCGGTAACCCTGGCACCAAGGGCGGCTCGTCCGGCGTTCTTCTGAAAAGAGTGCAATGTTGGGCTTATGTTGGGCCGAGTCTGGCTGGATGTTTTTCGAGCCCCCTGACTTCACCTTTACTCTTTCCCTCATCGGCCCTTAAGAGGCTGGGGGGAAAAGGGAAATGAAACCAACCACATTTTTGAAAGGAAAGCTTGCTGTCGACGATGTGATTTGGGCCACCGACGGTCTCATTGAGGCCCTGGCGCTGCTCCCTAGGGGCACGCGAGCACGCATCTTCAGCAAAATTTCTTGCTGCCGCGAAGAGTTCTCGATTCAGTTCGAGTCGTTGACACGTGGAGAGCTGAATCTTTTCCTGAAAGGATGTCGGGATGGTGGGATTGCTGTCTCGGAGATCTCCAGCCAGAAAACGTCTGTATTGGCAGGCCATTTTGTTGAAGATTCCCTTCAGAGCTCTGTTTTTGATCACAACGTTCCCGTCCTTGCACTGACGGTGACCGAGACTTGTGAAGTGACCGTGCCAGGTGCGATGCATGAGCTGACGCGCTCATTGCATGGCCAGGGCCTCTGCGGATGGACCATTCTGGAGTTTCAGATTGGCTCCCAGGCCGGTCTGGCTTGGTTCGGGCTGACTGTGGTGTTCAGTGTCGGGGAACATCAGGACGGTGCCCATGCTGCCGCTGAAGCGGGCAAACTTGTGGGGTCACGCCTGAATGTGGTGCCTCAGCTCCATAGTGGTCAAACCGCGCGGCGAATCCTGGCCCGAATTGAACCAGGAAGCAGGGCCTGGCATCGCCCCAAGCTCCCTGCGTGTTTAGGCAATATCGCAGATTTTTTTCCGCTGTAACAGTTGAACCACTGGTGGCAACAGCACACGGGTAAAGTCCTCGCTCGGTGGGCATCCGTGTCATTGAAGAGAGTGGTGGGGCGTCTTCCTCCGCGTGATGGCTCTGACTTTACTTATTATACTTATTGGCGTAATGTGTCTCTGTCCCAGGTTGTATGTGCTTTCGGGATTCACAAGGCAAGACACCACATCGTTATGAAGGCAACTCTGTTGAGAGCCTGGTTGCTGCTGCCGGCGCTGCTTTTAGACACTCTTGACGAACCGCCTGAGTTGTACGGTAGCGGCGGGTGTGGCCGTGCAGTTGACGCTGGACCTGTGGGAATGACCGCCAGGACTCGGGCTCCTGAACTCGTTCGACGATTTGACTCTGCTCGATTCCGCGTTCCTCACGTCACCGCAGGAGGCCAGCCATGAAGCTTAGAGATCCTAGACTCCATCGCTTCTTTGCTGATGTCTCAGCTTGGCGTCTTAGGCCGCTGCGCCCTGTACTCTGATTCGAGGGAAATAAAACACCCCGTCCACTGTGGGCGGGGTGACTTCTCCCGGACAAGGAAAAGAAGCAGGTGCAAGTATATGGCAAAAAAGGCGACGGAGAAAAAGAGCCTGTTGGAATGGCACCGGCAGAGCGGCCTGTCTGTGCAGGAATTTGCGGATGCGCTGGGCGTGACCATCCAGACGGCCAGCAATTACCTGAACGGGCGCAATGAACCTGGTGTGGTCCGGGCTGTCAGGATGGCCGAGGTCCTGAAGATACGCGTTGAGGACGTGGACTGGAGCGCCGATCCGAAGGCCTTGGACCTGCCCCTCATGCCTGAGGGCGAGGGGGTCACGCCGGAGCGCCTGGCCATCGCCCGCGTGTGGATCTCCAAGGGGAAGACGAAGACTGAGGTGGCAAAAGTACTGGGCATCAGCCGGCAGAAACTGTACGACTACATCTCCTGAGCCCCGGTTCCAATCTGTGTTCCGGGCTGTTCAAAGTGGACTCGTCGCGGCCGCTGGCTGAGCTGTGCGGTTAAGTGCCCCCCTCCGCTCCCCTTGCCGGATGTTTGAGGGGCCTTCTCGGCCCTCCTGTGAGCCGTTATGTTTTACGCAACTTTGATCTGTTTTACGCAAGTGTAGTTGGTGACTCAGCAAGCGTCTCTGGCGGAGATCGGAAGAAAACCCTGACCAGTACGAAAAGAACTCTATTGGCCATGATGATCCACCGGTATGAATAAAATAGATATTTTATATAATATGAAACTAGCTATAATATTATGTATATAGATAAGGGGGCAAATTGAATGGACGAGCAGATGCAACTGATGTTCGGGGCAATGGCTGAAATGCCGGAACGCCATGGCCGCCCGTCAGTCGATTCGCAGGTTGTTGCTGCCGATATGCTCAAGCATCAAGCAGAGCCAGCCCGCACAGATCAGTGTAGGTGTGGGACGTGAACCACCAGATCTGTCCCAACATTGAGGCCTCAACACCGGTCCAGCCGATCTCAGAACCATCAGCAGAGGGGGAAGGGCAGCTGTGACGCTCTTTGAGGCCCTGCCCGCCTTTGAAGGCTACCTACTACACGAAGAGGGCCTGAGCCCTGCCACGGTGCGGCAGTACCGCGCGGATACTGAGAAACTGGCCAACTGGCTGCTGACGGAATCTGAGCACCTGACGAGCTGGGAGCAGATCGGGGCCAGGGAACTGCGGATCTATATGCAGCAGGGCCGCCCCGCTCCTGCCAGGGCCAGGCGCCTGGTCTCCAGCTGGAAGAAGCTATGGAAGTATCTAGAAGACGTGGAGAAACGTCCCATGCAGCGCGGCCCGGGGGAACTGAAAAGCCCCAAGTTGCCGTCGAAGCTGCCCCAACCGCTGAGCCAAGAAGAACTGTCACGGCTCTTGACGGCCGCCCGCGAGAACCCGAGCGAAAACAAGGGTCTGAGAGACTGGGCCATCCTGGCCTTCCTCTACGGCACCGGCTTGCGCGTCAGTGAGGCGCTGAATCTCAAGCTCAGCGACGTGGAACACCAGGGCGGTGATCCTCTCCCCACAGCCGTTCGGGTGGTGGCTAAGGGCAACGAGGAACGGCTGATTCCCCTCAGTGCTATTGCGCAGCGGGCCCTGTACCAGTGGCTCCGGGTCCGGCGTGTACAGGCCAAGGGCAGCAGCGCCCTGGTGTTCGTGCACCTGCCGAGTGAGAAGGCTCTACCCGTAAGAACCGTGCAGGCCATGATGCACCGGGTGGCGAAACGGGCCAACGTACCAGCAGCGCGGGCCACGCCCCACAAGCTGCGGCATACCTTCGCCACCAACCTGGTGAACGTGGGCCGCTCACTGGAGGAAGTGCAGGAAGCACTTGGCCATAAAAACAGCAACGTGACCCGGCGGTATGCAAAGCTGAACCGCTCTCGGTTGAAGGCAGCGGCGGATGCCCTGCCAGATGTGGAATGAAGAACAGGGATTAACCATAGATGCGAAGTACAGTGCAGTGCTGATGTCTGAAGCTCTGCCCCGCCCAACCATCGTATGCCTGTGTGGCAGCGTGCGTTTTCTTGACGCCTTTGACGCCGCCAGCCTCCAGGAAACCCTGGCCGGCCGGATTGTCCTGAGTGTCGGGAGCCACCGTCAACGTGACGAAGATGCTATGGCGCACCTTTCAGGTATAGAGCACACAGATGCCCTCAACCGTCTGGATGCGTTGCACCGACAGAAGATCGACCTCGCGGACGAGATCCTGGTGATTAACGTCGGTGGCTACATAGGTGACAGCACCCGTGGAGAGATTGCGTATGCTTACCAGCAAGGCAAACAGGTTCGCTGGCTGGAAGATCCAAACTGATCCTTGGCAACACCTCGTTAGGGCGACCAGGCTTACGGAGTACGGTGGGCCTGCTCCCAATCTCGGAGGAAGGCAGACGCAATATCATTCAATGCCAAACCAACATTCTGCAAACGTTCTGATTGAAGTTGGGTTGTGATTGGTCGGTAGATCGACCAAATCTGCTTTATGAATTGTGATCCTTGATTTAATTCGTGGAATGACAGTTCGGCTGTCATTAAGAATTGACCGTCTGGCCAGAAAGTGTAATCTACATTGAAGAAGACGCCGTACCTGCATCCTGTGAAGAATGAATTTATACCAATTGCATCAAATTTGTCGTAGATAACCTTATTACTGTAACGAGCCCCTAATCTTAGGGGATCATCGAATGTGCGTCTGTCGTTAATCACGAGGAGATCAAAATAGCAGGTGTCTTTCGTTTCTACTTCCGAAAGATTGATGGCCGTTGCGGTCCCAGCGAGTAGGCTGATCAGGAGCAGAAGGTATCGCACAAGTCCAGTGTAGGGACGTTCCATGGTCAACGAGTCGATTCTGAAGACCCGTGTTGACCTGCCTCGCGGATAGCCCTGACCCGAAATTTCCCGTTCTGGCAGGGCATCTATGGTAAAATGAGCGTCAGGAGGCCCGACATGACCACGATTGAACCCCGCCCTGTGATCACCGACGCCGAGAAAGCGCGCCGGGCCAAGAGCGTTCACAGCATCCGCCGGTCCCAGCAGATCGAAGGCGGCGACATCAGCCCCTTCGCGCAAGCGCTCAGTGAGCAGTACATTGCCGGAGAGTTGACCCCGGCGCAGATGCGCGAGCGACTTCTGAAACATCATGGCGTCACTGTGAAATGACCTGATGCCCAAGCCGTTCGCGTTCTTCTCTTTCGACAACGGTGTTCCCAAGAACCGCCTCGGCCTGGACAACGCCGAGGCGCTTGCCTTGGTCGAACGCGACCTGACTTTCACCCGCATGGCCGAGATCCATGAGGGCAGCGCACCCGAGGCCACGCGCGGCACCTTCGACTTAGAGCACCTGAGGGCCATCCACCAACACATCTTCCAAGACGTGTACGAGTGGGCTGGGACCACCCGAAATCACACGCTCAGAGTTGAGGGTCAGCAGGTCGAGCCGCCTGCCAGCATGTACAAGGACGATGGGCGGTTGCCGCTCCGTTTCGTGCCCAGCCGACTGGTCGAGAGCAGCCTGAATGCCACGTTCGATGCCCTGCGCGAACAGAACCATCTCCAGGGCCTATCCCGCGAGGAATTTGCAGAGCGGGCGGCCGTGGCGTTCGCCCATATCAACGACGCGCACCCCTTCATGGAAGGGAATGGGCGCACACAACGTGAATTTATATCTCAGCTTGCCGAGCAGGCCGGGCATTCTCTGAACTTCGATGTGGTCAGCGCGGAGCGCATGAGCATCGTCAGTTATGAGGCGCGGGCTGGAGACCTCGGTGGGATGCGGCGACTCTTTCAGGAGATCAGCGATCCGACGCGCGTGGCGGTCCTCGGTCATGCCCAGGAAGTGCTGAGTGCGCGCCATTTCGACTGGCAGTCAACGTACATCACCACGGCGATCCCCGGAGAGCACTACAGCGGCGTGAAGGCCTTTCACGACCCGGACACCCTCATCATCCGGGAAGACCGAGAGTTCATCCTCGTTGCCCAGTCCGGCGACGTGCCGCCCCAGGGCGTGCGGGTGGACTTCACCGCCAGCCCGTACCCACAGCCGGACGTGCAGGCCCAGCTACAGACTGAGCCAGTGACGCTGAAGGGCCTGTCTCTGGAGGACTTTGCGGTGGCCGCCGCGCGGCGTCTGGCGGCGACGGTGCAGGGAGGTGACCTCTCCCCCACCCAGGTGCGCGAGACCGCGCGTGAACTGGCTCAGGCAGGCGAGCGCAAGGTGAACCTGAACGTCATCACCGAGGAGCGCTTAGGCCGTGACGTGCAGGCCGCCCGGCAAGGGCAGGTGCAGGGGTTTGAGCGGATGTTCCAGGAAGCCGGGCACCCGCCCACGGTGCAGCTGATGCAGCGGGCCATGCACAGCCTGGAGCTGCAAGGCCGGGACCCGCAGGGACTGTACCTAACGGCTGCACAGCCGGGCCAGCAGTACGAGGGCCGAGTAGAAACCCGGAACGTCAGGGCGGCCGTCATTGCGGACAGCGAGGGACGCCACCTCGTGACCCACCCGGCCAGCTTGAAGGGGGCGGTGGAATTGGAGCATGGGCGCGTGCAGTTCACCGCCCAGGATGGACAGCGCAATCAGATGCAGATGGAGCTGTAGACACTACAGATCCTTGCATTGGAAGGCCCATCTGGTGCGAGACTGGGCGTACATGCTCACCTGGAATGAAATCCGCACCCGCGCTGCGCAGTTCGCCGAGAGGTGGGCGGACACCACCAAAGAAAATGCTGAGGCCCAAACCTTCTGGAATGAATTTCTCGCGGTGTACGGTGTGGATCGCCGCCGCGTGGCGGCGTTCGAGCGCAAGGTCAAAGGGCTGGAGAAGGGCAGTGGCCGCGGGCGCATTGACCTCCTGTGGCCTGGCCTATTCATGGCGGAACATAAGAGCAAAGGGCGCGATCTGGGTGAGGCGATCACGCAGGCCCTGGATTACGTACAGGTCCTGGAAACGCATGAACGCCCGCAGTGGATTGCCGTCTCTGACTTCGGGCAGATCCGCCTGCAGGACGTGACCACCGGACAGGCAGAGCAGTTCCCGCTGTCCGACCTGCCCGGGCAGGTGGAGCGCTTTGCTTTCCTGATCGGCAAGCAACTCCGTCACCAGCGCGAGGCGGACCCGGTGAACGTTAAAGCCGCGCAGCAGATGGGCAAGCTCCACAACCTGCTGGAAGACAGCGGTTACACCGGCCACGCCCTGGAAGTGCTGCTCGTGCGCCTGCTCTTCCTGCTATTCGGGGATAACACGGGCCTGTGGGATGAGCGTGGGCTGTTCTATGACTTGCTGGCCGACCACACCCGCAGCGACGGTGAGGACACAGGCAGCGTGCTGGGCCGGTTGTTTCAGGTGCTTGACACCCCGAATGACCGCCGGCAGGTCAACTTGCCCGATTGGCTCAATGCCTTTCCCTACGTCAACGGGGAGCTGTTCAAGGAACGGATTGACCTCGCGGACTTCTCGCCAAAGATGCGCGAGATGCTGCTGGACGCCTGCACCCTGGACTGGGGGGCAGTCTCTCCAGCAATCTTCGGCAGCATGTTTCAAGCGGTCATGGACGAGACCGAGCGGCGCAACCTGGGCGCGCACTACACGTCCGAAACGAACATTCTCAAAGCGCTCGGTCCGCTCTTCCTGGATGACCTGCACGCGCAGCTGGAAGCCGCCCGTGGCAGCAGAGCAAAATTGCAGCATTTCCTGGACTTCCTGCCTCGCTTGCGTTTCCTGGACCCGGCGTGTGGCTCTGGTAACTTCTTGCTGCTCACGTTCCGGGAACTGCGACGCCTGGAGCTCGACGCGCTCCTGGAGTACCTGAAAGGGCAGAACATCTTCGACGTGAAATCGCACCTGCGGGTGAACGTGGGGCAGTTCTACGGCATCGAGTACGACGAGTTCCCTGCGCAGATTGCCCGCGTGGCCATGTGGTTGGCTGACCACCAGGCGAATATTGAGGCCAGTCGGAAACTTGGGCAAAACTTCGTGAACCTGCCGCTGAATCAGGCGGCGCATATTCACCATGGCGACGCCCTGGACGTGGACTGGCTAACGCATTTGAACCTGGAGGCCGGGGCTGGGGAGGTGCGGGGCGTTTACGTCCTGGGCAATCCGCCCTTTATCGGAGCGAGCCTGATGACGCCCGCGCAGCGGCAACAGCTCCTGACCCTGTTCCACAACGTTCACAACGCGACGGAGCTGGACTACGTGGCTGGCTGGCACATCAAGGCCGCCAAGCTGATGAACACGCTCTCCCGCCAATGGCCACAGATCGAGACGAAAACGGCCCTCGTATCGACGAATAGCATCGTGCAAGGGGAACAGGTTGCCCCCTTATGGTCCAGTCTGCTGCGAGACCAGAAACAAGTCATCACGGCCGCCCACCAGACCTTCCAATGGAGCAACGATGCCCCAGGACAGGCCGCTGTGCACTGTGTTATTACGCAGTTCCAGCCTGCGGAGACGGCCCCGGCAAGCCGCCTGCTGTTCACTTACAGCAATCCGAAGGCGGCACCGATCCAGCAGGCAGCGAAGTTCATCAATGCCTATTTGGTGGACGGTCCAGACGTCATTGTGACGAAGCGGAGTGCTCCGTTTCCTCATAGCTCCCACCGCATGAGCTACGGAAACAAACCCACGGATAACGGCCACCTGATTTTCCAGACACGTGAGGAGTACGACACGTTCCTGAGGGAAGAACCCAGCGCGGCGCCGTTTATCAAGCCGATGCTGGACGCGCACGACTTCATCAATGGCAAAACCCGCTGGTGCCTCTGGCTCCCGCAGGCGGACCCAGCGGAGCTCCGTCGACTCCCGAAAGTGATGGAGCGCGTGCAGAAGGTCAGAGAATTTCGCCTACGAAGTACCGCCGCCCCTACCCGTAAAACCGCCGAGACCCCCACGAAGTTCTTTTACGTGTCCCATCCCAATGGTCCTTACGTGGCCATGCCCCGGCACACGAGCGCAAACCGGGAATACATTCCCCTCGGCTATCTTGACGAGCACACCGTCATCAACGATGCCATGTGCCTGGTGGCGGACGCTGACCTGTTTCTGTTCGGCGTCATGCAAAGCCGCCTTCACATGGCCTGGATGCGGCTGGTCAGTGGGCGCCTCAAGAGCGACTACCGGTACTCTCCTCAGGTGACGTACAACACCTTCCCCTGGCCGGACCGGGCAGCGCTCACGGCTAAGCAGGTGCAGGCCGTGGAAAAGGCCGCTCAGCAGGTTCTGAATGCCCGGACCAGTCACCCGGACAGCACCCTGGCCGACCTCTATGACCCGTTAACCATGCCAGGCGATTTGAGGGCTGCCCACAATGCTCTTGATCGCGCTGTGGACGCCGTGTATGGCCTCAGTGCCAGCAGCACAGAAGTGCAACGTCTCGCCTTGCTGCTGAAGCGGTATCAGGAACTGGTGCCCACGCTCGAGAGTCAGGCCAGGCCTGCCCGCTGGTCCAGGAAGTAGATCGCCCAGCGGAGTGAGGGATGCCGTTAAGAGCACGAGTGGATGGACAGGAGGTGCTGAGCATTGACCTCAGCCCATCTGCCTTTGACGCCCTGCGGGGACGGCGGGACATCACCATGTCCTGCTGTGAGGCCAATGCTGTACCCAAACGCAGTGTCACGGGCCTGCCGTTCTTCGCCCATGGCCGCACCCATGGGTGTGATTCGGCCGCAGAGACCGAGTTTCACCTGCGGGGTAAGCTCCTGATCCGCGATGCGGCCCGTGAGGCCGGTTGGACGGCTCAGGTGGAGGTGCCGGGGACGGCCCCTGGTGGGGCGCGGTGGCGTGCGGACGTGCTCTGCGAGGATGGCGGACGACAGGTGGCGTTCGAGCTGCAGCGCAGTGGCATTACCCTGGCCCACCTGGGCGAACGGCAGGCGCAGTACCGAGAGAGCGGGGTGCGGGGCATGTGGTTCATGCGGACACACGAGCGGCGTCTCAAGGAACCGCAGGTCTGGCAGCACCAGACCCCGGCTCTGTATGTCACAGAGAGGCACCACGTCCCGGCGTTCCAGCTCGCCTTGAGCGAGGTGGTTCGGGAAGCGCTGCACGGCCAGCTCCTCCTCTTTCCTGCGCCGCGCTGGCCAGTGCGCGTGACCGCTCTATCGCATACCTACCGCTGCCATTACTGCCGCAACGTGACAGCCGTGCTGGCACGGGTGCTCCTGGCCCCCATAGGCCGCCCTGAGATCCTGATTGAAGCGCCTTGGACGGTCGACGGGTTGGCTGGGTGGGCGAATGAGGTCCTGGGCCGTGCAGGCGCGGTGTCTTTTCCGCTCTTGCAGCGGAAGGACCATAAAAGCTACATCGGCTCGGTGTACGAGTGTGGCCAGTGCAGCAAGATGTTGTTCGTTCACTCTCGTCCAAAAGACAGGCTAGAGAGCTGGCGCAGCATCGCCGCGCAGGATGATCCGGTTGAGCAACACCCCACTTGGATGGATGGGGGCAGCCTGGCCATGCGGAGCGTCGTCACGCTGACCCCCACAGAACACCAGTGGTTCAGGAAAAAGGTCGGAAGCTGCTGGGTGCTCCGGCGATGGTTGCGTGGCGTTGACGAGCCTGAAGATCAGCGAGGCTGAAAATCTGCGTCCTCCACGGTCAGGTCGACCTGACCGCCTTTGAGGGCCAAGCAGGTGACTTCAACATTCATCTGCTCCAGGCGGCCTTTCATCAGGGGGGTGGGGACAGAGTTGCCCGTGTAGGTGGCCAGCCGAACGCAGCGGCGCAGGGCCTCTCCGCCCAGGGTGATGCCAGTGAAGTTCCTGAAGAAGTCCTGCACCATGATTGAATTCCACTGCGCCGCAGGAATGGTCAGGTGCCACTGATGATCGCCTTGTCGTGCGTGCGGCCCACGGACAAGGTGCCGCCCTTGATCTGGTAACGGTAATACAGCAGCCCCATCGTCTCGGGGGCTACTTCCTGGCGATCCACCAGGGCGCAGGCGTAGGTCTTGCAGAAATTGCCTTCCGCAACGCTGGCCGTGGTGGTGAGCAGCGGCGCGGCCAGCGCCGTTGTTGAAATCAGCAGAAGGGGGAGGAGACGCAGACGCTTCACGGGTGCAGTATGGCAAGAGTGAACACGCTCAACGACGGCATATGGCGGCGGTAACCCAGCGTCGAGGCCGGGAGCAGGCATGACCGCCCGCGACTTGACCCTGACGCCGGCAGGAATCGAGGAGCAGACCGGGGCGCGGGGTTTCACCCTCAACGGGTCGTAATTCCCCTGAATGTGGAGAACTCACTGCCGGAAATCATTATTGCCGACTGGGTGGAGTTCTGCGCGTTAAAGCGGACGACTTTCCGCCCATTGGCGGCCGCCGGCAGCCACTGTGGGAGATCCTGCCAGAGGCTGAATGGCTCAAGGCGCACGTGGGGGACCTGCCCACGGTGATGTTCTATGGCTTCTTTCCAGGTGGCGTGCTGGAGCATCAGGTGGACGCAGACTGGTGGAACCGGACCGAAGGTCTGTGGGAGAAGGCTGAACAGGCGGGAGCAGAACAACGTAAAGCGCGAGCATCGCAGGATTGGGAGGCTTTTCAGGACAAGATGCGCGAGATCCTGCCTCACGATGAAGAATTTCGACACATCGCGCTCCTGCCCAGACCGCCCATTACAGAACTCCGGAATCGGGTCGATCAAGTCTTTCCAGGTCACCGCCACATCGGCCTCTACGTGATCTTGAATGAGCTTGTCAAAGGCATAAAGGCGGAGGAGAAGCGGAAGAAGGCAGAGGAAAGGCAGAGAAATAAGGCGAAGTAGATTCTGCCTTCCTCAGGTTGATTCCGATACTTATTCTTCCCTTTCTGCCATTTGGAAGTCATTTAGAAAATATCGCTTTAGTTTTCGCTGCTCTCCATTGGTTCTGACCTTCCCCTCTTGAACAAGCACTGATAGGGTGCGTTCGACCGATTTCCTATTCCTATTGTAGAGAGCCCGAGGCTCGCTGACATCAGCTGTACCCTCTGGTGTACGCGCCTCTCTTTCAATGGATAAATCTTCCCAAAAACTGCCAGGGGCACGCGCACTCAAAGCTTTTACACGATCATAGGCTTCCCGAAACGGATCAATCAACGTCTCCTCAGGCACATAAACTTCTCGTGGGCCATCAGCGTGAATGCCAAGAAAAGAGGTTCTGGCTGTCAATTTCTCAACCATATCTGCGACAGGGGATATCGTGGGTCGAGGCAGCATTCTGTAGATATCACTTGTTAGACTAAATGGATTTCTCGAACCATAGACCCGTTTGTAATGTTCGGGTCTAGTCGTGTGTTCAGGCAGTTGTAAAGGAAGACGCTGGCGCTCACGCCGATGTTTGCTTTCCGCTTCTGCTCTAAGCTGTTCATCTCGTCTTCTCAATGCCTCTGTCATTTCAGTTACTAACCTTCTAAGTTTATTCGCTCCTTCTTGTTTCCGATTAATTGCCAAGTGCTGAAGAGCTTCCACACTAGTGAGAAGGACTTGTCCATCCACTTCTATGTAGTTGTAAGTTCGACATACCACTTGAGACATACCCAAACCACTGGGGGCCTCTTTGAGTACTCCAAGAATCTTACTGATGAGTCGCGAATCTCCAGAAGCCATGAAGCAGTCTAGAACTTGTCGTCCATAGGTGTCGCGAAATGTCCATAGCATGTCCAGTTTGTCCAAAGCTCGGGAATAGTGGGCAAGACAGAACATTTGAGTCGAGAACACCTGAGTTTCTGGGCAGAGTACATGCCCGAAGGTCTTAGAAAATCCTCTCTGGTACGGCTTTAATAGGCGTAATGCCAAGGGCATTAAAGGAGGAACACAATGGATTGGGAACTCATTTTGAAGGCGCTTGATACCTCTGCACAAATATTGAGTGTGCTGCTCACCCTATGGGTGCTGTTCAGGAAGCCGGGCTCTCAGCAGAAGTAGGCACTGGCTACCCCGTTGGGGCGGCCGTCCTTGCGAGTGCCCGCCTGTGGCGATCACCAGGCCCCCAGGGCAGCGGCGTTCCTCATGTCACGCCGCAGGGGGCCTTCTCGCATTCCAGTCCCAGTCCCCGTCTGGAAGGTGGGGCGTGCAGGGCGTAACGGTGGAAGGCGCAACCCATCCGTTTCCCGGCTGCGCCGGGAATGCTGCCACAGGCCACGACCGGCCGGGGGCCGGGATTCGGCCCGGAGGACGGGCCGAAGGGAAAGGGAAGCGGTGCGGCCACAGGCCGCCCGTGTCTGTTCTGCCACTTCCCTGGCGGTCACGGCGGGGCACGCCGCGCCCGTCGCCTGTTTGAAGCGGTTCGGCACAGGAGCCAAGCGCGGCGTGTTTGCACTCAAGAGTGTAAAAGTGGAGCGCCTGGCGGCGCGCTGTTGAGATATTTCCCTCTACCGCCGCAGAAGCAGCGTATCCGCGTGCTCACTCCTGTGTGGGTGAAGCTGCGCCACGCCGCTTCGCGGCGTGCCCACACATCCGCTGTGCGCGCGGCTTCGCTTTGCTCAGCGGCGGCCCGCCGGGAAAATGGAGGGGAAAAGCAAAAGACAACAGCGCAAGGGCGGCCCCGGACATATGGCGGGGACGTGGCGTGGGGGGTGGGTCCAGCTGGCCGCCGGGGGGCGGCACACGCGCGCCCGGAGGGGGCGCGGTGTGGACGTGTGCAGGTGGGGAGAAATGCTGTGTGCAACGGTCAAAATTATTAACATATTACTAGAATAAATATAATATGTAACCACCCCGGCCAAGGGTGAGGAGCGAAAAAATGACCAACGCAGACAAGCCACGCAACATTCGCCGCACCTGGAAAATCGAGGTGTATGGCGGTTGGGGCGATGGCCCCAGCGCTGTGATGAAGATCGGGGAACACAGCGTCACGGCTACGGCAGACCACGAAGGCAACGTCATTGCTGAGATCGACGGTCAGCCTCAACCTGACGTGGCAACGGCTTATGCCATGTGGAAGGAGGCGAAGGCCGCTGGGCGACTGACCCTGCTGGACGAACAGCATCTTACGCCCCCACCTGCCCCCGTCACGTTCGAAGGCGCAGGAATTGGCAAGGCCCGCGCCAGGGTGCTGCACAAGGTCATGGGCATGGCCGGTCTGCCCAATTCACAGCACTACGCCCTCAGCGCCGCTGCGCTGGGTGAGCCGTGGCCCCTGGATACCCTCTCTACCCTCACCGAAGCGGAGGCAAAGACCGTGTGGGGGCATCTGTGCCGCGTGTACCCGACAGCCCGAGGAGCAGCCACGCAGCTGGGCCTGGGCGTCCGCCGCCCCGTAGCCGCCTGAAGCTCACGTGGCCCGTCCCTGGGCGTGCCACAACCCCAGGAGTGCAGAAGACCCCCAGATCCCACCTCTCCACTTCCCTTACTTCTTGGCCATGCCACATGTCGTCTTTGGCTTAACAGCGGCCTGCTTGCGGCTGATACTGAGCGTTTCCCTGTCTCTGGCTTCTGTCAGGCCTTATTATGGTTCACGTACACATCACTTTGAGCAGGCTGCCCTGCTCTATCAGAAGGGACTGTATACCATCGATGAGGCGGTGCATCTTCGGATCAGCTTCCATCGTCGCTTTTGTAGAATTCAGCCCTGGCTGCACCGCCCATACAGTTATAGGCAGGACCAGCGAGCCTGGCGTGGACAGGATGGTGGTCATCATCATGGCGTCACCCGTCACATATCGGCTTCCAGATCCGGCAGCTTGGTATTTCTTCTCCCGATCAATCAGGTGAGCGCGAAGGGCGTTGCGGTCGCGGTAACGCATGCATTTGATGCACTGCCCGAGCACCTCATACATGTCTTCTACCCGGCTGCCCGCCTTGACCTCACTGCTGCCTTTGCAATGGCAAAAATGCATGACGATGGGCCGCTGGGGATCACCCGTGGCGTCGAGCGTGATGAAGTCGGCGGCTTCACCTGTTTCATGATCGAAAAACACCACCTGATGCTGTCCCTCCAATCTTTGCCGCAAGTACTCCTGTATGGAGATGGTGCCCGGTTGCTTGGCTGTAATTTCCGCCTTGATGTCCACCTTGGCGGCAGTCCAATCCACGCGTTCAAAGGTGTCCGCAGGAACGCGCTCGTCAAAGTCGATGGGAGCGTACTGAACGTTACGCGTCACAGTGGTGAGGTCTTCAAACCAGAACTCTGGGGCATGGCCGTCAAGGAACTCAGCGAATGTTCCTGCCTTCTTCCCCGCAGAGAGGCTCTCCAAGGTGCAGGTCTGCCCTGGCAAGACTGAGTGCCTCGGCAAGGGCTCCAACTTCAGCTGGCACTCCACTGTCTCGGAGAAGCAGTGGACATCAAACCGCAGGGTGTCGTGGGTACATTGGTCTGGACGCACCCGCAGTTCCAGTTCGAGGGGATGGACAGTCTTGCCCCCCGGCTGGGCGGGCGAGGTCAAGTGCAGCGTTTTTGACCTGCCAGCAGCCTTATAGATCTTGGCGGGCCAGTCCGCCATGATCAGGGTGTGCTGTGAAGAATCCGGAAAACTCGTGATGATCTGGCCGCCGTCGAGCATGTCGAGCGGCGTGGTCTTGGTGTCTGACGCCGGGTCGGCGAGCTTGGCTGCCAGCGCTTGACACCACACCACCAGTTTGCTGAGATCCCCGTTTTGAAGGCTCCACACCTTGGCGTAATTGCTGCTGATGCCTAACGTCTTTTTCCCAGCGCCCTCCACACTGGCTCCAAAAGCATGGCCGCGGGTGAAGCGCTTGCCGTCCCGCTTCGACACAGCGTGATGTGCCGCTCCCCCAGAAAGCATCCGGTACGACTCCTGCCCGATGGCCGCCTGACGGTTACGCATGCCAATGCTGTACAGCTCAGGGTCCTTCCAATCCGTCATGACTCGCCGCAGCAACGGTGCTGCTATTTCATGCGCACCCGGGGGCGCGAAGCTGTCCAGCACAAGGTCGTAAATATCGTCCTCTTTTAGGGTTGAGCAAACGAACATCAAATTACTCGGCTGGTCGAAGTACACGATCAAAAGGTGATACTTGACGTCCTGAAGCAGTGAAGGTCGAAGCCAACGGGGTTTCTGACCGCTCACCCAGACCATGGCGCTGACGTTGAGGTCGCGGCTGACCTCCGCGTATTGCACGGTCAGCCCCTGAGGACTGGCTTCAAGCTCGAATCCGGCAGGATCGGGCAGTTGGTAAATCTTGACGTGGAAGAAAGGCTCGAAATGGCCGAGCGCAAGCCTGCTTATGGGGTCGGTATCGTCCGCTGAGGTCACGGTCTTGAGGAAGGTGTCGAAGAATTCCTGCCTGGCGACCTCCTTTTGAACCCGCCGGTCACCGAGGTTGGCGATGATTTCGCCCCAGTCGGGTTCATCAGGGCTGTACAGGCTGTATTCGTCGTGCCGAATGCTGTTTTCCTCAGCAATGAAGGTGGCGTCGCCGATGGGCTGTCCCTTGAAACCGGTTCGGGCAAAGCGTCCGATGAACTGCAAGGTCACGGGCAACGACTTGTGTGGCGCATGAATGGCTGCAATTTTCAGATTGGGGAAGTCGAAGCCTTCGCCCATCATGTCGACGGCGATCACGCCATCCAACTCGCCCTCACGCAGCTTTTTCAGGCGTGCCTTGATGGTCTTGAGTGTCATGCCGCTGTGGACTTCCTCCAGCTTGAGTGTGGTGTGGTCGGTGTACACCTGCTTTAACGCTTTCGCTCTGTTCTTCTGAGTGGTCCGCACCATGACCCTGTGATCCAGCCCGGCGGCCTGGTCCCGTTCGAACATCGCCTGGGCTTGCTGTGCGATGGCAATGTCGGCGTCTTCCGGGGTCGATGCGGTCACGGGAACAAACGTGATTTCGCTAAAGATGTTTTCGCGCTGCGCCCGTCTGAGGGGGTAGTGATAAACGATGCGCGCCCCAAGGGTCTGTCGGTCATTCCGAAAGGGCGTAGCGCTACACAGCACTCGCCGTGCCTTCGGAAAATGGTCCAAGAGGGATTTCCAAGTAGGGGCTTCTGCGTGATGTGCCTCATCTACCAGAACCAGGTCGAACAGTTCATCGGGCGGCTCAATGACGCGCCCCGGCGAAGGACTGACAGAAGGAGGAGAGGCGACGACCACATCGGCTGTGCGCAACGCTTCCCAGGCTGCCGTGTCCGAGAGGTAGCCCTCAACCTGGGTAACCACAGGTTCTGGGCAGTCGGGAGGCAAGGTACCCGTCTTCTTGAGGATGGTCAGGGTCTGGAAGCCTTCGGCAATCTGCTCGCGCACCACGATGCTCGGTGTGATGACCAGAACCCGACGTGCTTGTAATAAAAAGGCCAGTACGATTAGAACCGCAGATTTCCCTGTCCCTGTCGGCATGGCCACCAGCGCAGGCTGATCACTCAAGCTGAAGTGGGCCTGCACTGCGCCGATGGCTCCGATCTGGTTGTTGCGTAGCCTTTCATCGGCGCTGCCCAGGAGCGTTACTTTCCCAGCATGCTCCTGAAAGTAAGACGGGTCTGGGGCAGTCATTGTTCTCCTGGGGAAGGCGTCAGTTCTTCGTGCGTCGCCGGATGTGAGGGGCCAACCTGGGGCCTTTTAACGCGCGCGGCCCATTGCCACGACGAACGTAGAGCGTGTGATCCTGCGTGAATATTTTCACGCAGGAGGGCTTGACATCCAGCCAGCACCCTATGTAACCATCGAGGATTGGGAAGGAGATTGATACAGCCCTTCAAGATCCGGTTCATGGGCGCCAACTGGCATTGAGAATCTGCTGTGCTGTTGGGAGAAGGTCAAAGGTAGCAGGCTGAAATCTCAGCGGCAGACTCACACGGTCAGGACAACTCTGCCCCAGTGGGGCGGTGCGCTCAGGTCTGCCCCGTTTCTCAAGGTGCTGAAGAGTGGTGGATTTAGAGCGTAATTCGGCGCGTCAGCAGGCGTGGCCAGCAACTTCTGCGTCTCGCGGAAACTGCCATATTGTGACTCGCTCGGAAGCGGCACAGGGGACGCTGCCACGCGCCCCCTTCTTTCAAAGAAGCTGACCATGCAGGCACGTCTACGTTCACCACCTTGAGCTCTCGCCACACGAGAGTGTTTACACTTTTGAGTAGAAAAGTGCTTGCGCGCCTTCCTTTCTTTTGTCTGATGATGCGCCCCCAAAGGGCGATTTTTGCGTGCAGAACAGTATATAGAGGATGCAAATCGCTTGACATAGTATAAAAATTACCGTAATATGTATCTATCCCGGACAAGGGGAGAGGAGCGAAAAACCATGACGGCAGCCTATGAACTGACCACTGAAGCCCCGACCGCCCTGTGCCTGAGTGTCACGCCCAGCCCGGACGTGCAGACGCTGCCGTTTTCGGCCCTGCGCCGCAGCGCCCTGAACCCCCGCAAGCGGTTTGACCAAGCCGCCCTGATCGAGCTGGCCGCGAACATCTACCAGCGCACCCCCCGCAACGAGCAGGGCACCATCCTGGGCACCGGCATCATGCAGAACCTCACCGCACGCCCCCACACAGAGAGCGGCTGTGTGGAGATTGCCGCAGGTGAGCGCCGATACCGCGCCGTCGAGCTGCTGGTGCAGGGCCTGACGCTCTCCATTCAGGGCGGCACCGACCCCAACGGACGCCCGGTCATGGTGGACGTGTTCTGCCAACTCCCCGACACTTACCCCATCCCCGTTCGGATTGAGGCGCTGACCGACGCGGACCTGATCGAAGCGGCCACCGTTGAGAACATCCAGCGCGAGGACATGACCCCGCTGGAGGAGGCTGACGCCTACCTTGCTCTGAAGGGTGCAGGCCGCAGCGTGGAGTACATCGCACTGAAGTATGGCAAACATCCCAGCACCGTGAAAAGCCGCTTGGACCTCGCCGCTGGCCTGGGCAAAGACGCCCGCAAACTGCTGGAGGACGGGCGGCTCACCCTGGAACACGCCAAGATCATCTGCACAGTCACCGGGGGCCTGAAAAAGAGCCTCACGGAGCAGGCCCGGAACGGGGCCACCGTCAGCACCCTGAAGAATCTGGTCAAGAACGGCGCGTTTCTGGTCGAGAACGCCCTGTTCGATGTGGAGGCCAGCGGCCTGCGCGTCGAGGGCGGGGCGCTGTTGGGCAACATCCCCGAGAAGTTTGCCGACCACAAAAAGGCCCTGGCCGCTCAGGTGGAAGCCCTGGAGGAGGTCAAGGCCCAAGGGGAGGCCAGCGGCACCTGGGCCGGTGGGGTGGTCATCGTGCCCGTCGAGAGCGAATACGCGAACCTGCCCAGCCGGGACTGGGTTCACAACACCCAGCGGCCTGAGGGTGTCCCCGGCCTGCTGGCCCTGGTTTACAGCACCGTGACCGGCAAGACCGCCCAGTTTGGGAACGTGGCCCGGTTCAGCGACGTGCAGGCATACCGGCACAAGCAGCGCGAGGAAGCGGAGCGGGCCGTGCAGGAGCGCCGCACGGCCCAGGGCGAGGCGACCCCTGCCACGGCAACGGGCGCGGCCAGCTTTACCCCCAGCACGCCCAGCAGCCCCGGCAAGGTGCGGGAAGCGGCGCACGAGATCGGGCACCAGACCCGCGCCCAGGCGCTGGACGGGTACCTTGCCACCCATCCTCGCGCCTGCCTTGCCCTGGCCTGCGAAACCCTGATGCAGTCGAGCGGTTATTCCAGCCATCACAACCTGATGGGCCTGAAGGTGACAGGGCGCAGACCAACGCCGCTGACGGAGGAGAGCCGCGCCCTGGGCCAGCAGCTTCAAGAGCGCTTCCCCCTCCTGTTTAAGCTGGACGAGCAGAGCGGAGAGCTGAAGTACAGCCCGAACCCACTGGCTGGACGCATCAGTCCCTTTGACGAGTTGACTGCCGAGGGCGTGACCGCCGCCGAGCTCATGGCCGTGTTGACCTACTTCACGCACCGGCAGGTGGGGGAATGGGAGAATCATATCAGCCGCCCAAAAAGCCCCCTAAACACGTTTGCCGCCAAGATCGGGGCAGATGAGGACGTGCAGCGCCGCTTTACCCTCACCACTGAGTACCTGAACGCCTACACCACCATAGACCTGCACGCCCTGATTGACGCCATGCCCCAAGCGTGCCGCCCAGCAGGCCGTCACGGCGTGAACAAGAAGGAACTCGTGGCCCTGATTCTCGAAAAAGCCCCGGCCCTGAAGGCGGCAGGCTGGCTCCCGGACCTTGTGAAGTTCAAGTAAGGGGGCAGGCGGGGGCGTTGACCCCCGCCCACTTCCCGGAGGCCAGCATGGGCGGGAACCAAAAACCGACTATGCACGGGGCAACCACAGTGGCAGAAATGGCCGGACGCATCCAGAGACATGGTTTTGTTGCGGGTGTCAGCGGTTGCACGCCGAACCGGTGTTCAAGACGACGATCTACGAATGAACGACTGCGACCGGCAGGCAGGCCGCATTGGGGAGGACCGCCACCGACGCAGGTTGGACGCCATCATGGCTTTTGTCCAACTGCCGGAATTAAGCCGGGTCCCGAGGAAGGAACAAAGAGCCCCTTCCTCCTCTGCACTCTCGCACTCTTACACTCTTGCACTCTTGCGCGCCGTATGCTGACCCTCATGCTCAGGTTGACACTCACTCCCCTTTGCTGATCCGCTGTACTGGGACAGCTCCTGCGCAGAACGCCGCGCTACTTGCTGAAGGGCACTGGCAGGAGGCTGCCCGCAGGGCCACGGCCCTGGGCATTGGAGAGGGTTATGCCCTGGGCGCCGAGGCCCTGACCAGTGGCGGCGCACTGGTATCGGACAACCAGAAGAAAGCCATATTTCAGCAGGCTCAGGAACAGGCCCAAAGGCGATCAGCGCTGCACCTAATCACCCCGAAGGGGATCTCCGGCTGGCCGTGGCTCAGGGCCGCCTCGCTCAATTTGCGGGCATTCTGGAGAGCCTGAACATGGCAAAGGAAGGGCGTGGGAATCTGGAGCGGGCCATACAGCTAGGGATGAACACGGCCCCGCCTTATGTCGGGTTGGGCGTGTGGCACGCCACGATGATCTCAAAGGGCTCGCTGGCCGCTGCGGTCGTCGGGGCAAAGCGGAGTGACGCCCTGAATCCTTTCAAGAAGGCTCTGGGCCAGGAGCCAGAGAACCTGAGAGCGCGGCTGGAGTATGCGACTGCACTGCTGCTGGACAGCCGGGGGAACCGGACAGCGGCCATTGCCCGGCTGCAAAAGGTTGTGCGCCTGACCCCGGCAGATGACTGGCAGCGGCGCGAGCAGCGTCCTGCTCGCGCCTTGCCGGAACGTATGCAGCAAAAGTGCAAGAGTGCTGGCCTGCTTGAGTGAAAAAGTGCAAGTGTGTTAAAGTGTCTGATGCCAAAAGTCATCAGCGTAGGCAATAAGAAAGGCGGCGTCGGTAAGACCACGACCGCCGTGCAACTGGCCCAGGCCATCGGCAAGCAGGGCAAGACCGTGCTGCTCGATGCCGACGAAGCTCTGCAATGTGCAGTGAAATGGCGCAGCGGCGACTACGCCAGCTGGAACTTTGATGCGGTGCGCTACAGCGCGGCTACGGAAGCGGATACGCAGGGGGCAGACTTCCTGGTGCTGGACACCAGGGGAGGCGAAACGGGCGACAACCTGTTGGAGCTCTCCCAGCAGAGCGACCTGCTGATTATCCCCACCAAGCCTGATGGTCTGAGCACGGACGGCCTGCTCGAAACCCTGCATGACCTGATTGACGCTGGAGTGAAGAACTACCGGGTGCTTATCGTCGCCAATGAAGGCACACGCGGCGAGGAGCTGCGCGAGGCCCTGGCCGAACAGGGCATCCCGGTCCTGAACACCATCATTCGCAAAAGTGTGGCGGTTGGGGACGCCGTGGTGGGCCGCATGCCACTTGAGGGGTTCAACCAGTACTCAAAACGAGTGGCGCTTGATTACAGCGCCGCCGCGCGGGAGGTGCTGAATAGTGTCAGGTGACAAGAAGGGAGTCAAAGGATTCGGCACGCAACTAGCCGCACTCGCCGGGCGGACGGCCAAGGAAGTACCGGTGAGCCTGCCAGCCCCGGAGCCTATGCCCGATGTGGACCCGCTGGAGACTTTCAGCAGTCACATGACCAAAGGGCGCAAGCGGAGGCTCAAGATGGCGGCGACCAGAGAAGACCGGAAGATCTATGAGATCGTGGGGGAACTCGTCGAGGCGTATCTCCAGGAGAACCACGCCGATCTGAAATAAGCAGCTTGGATACAGGCGCGGCGGGGCTTCAGGCCCCGCTTTCTCATGGCAATTTTCTAAACACTTATGCACTCTTGCACTTTTACACTCTCTTCGATAAAATGGAGGAATAGAGGAGGGGAAATGTACGCCCAGGAGCCAGAAACCATGCACCGCGTTGCCTGTGAACTGGTCGCCCGTGGCCTGAGCGTGATCCCCACGGGGGGCGGCCGCCTGCGGACCGCCAAGCAGCCCCACTACGCCGCCCTCAAGGCCACTGGCCACACCTACGTCAATGACGCAGGGGAAGTCAAAGCCACCTGGCGGGCCTTTCAGGAACGGCAGGCCACTCCGGAAGAGCTGCACACCTGGCATGTCGAGCAGCGGGCCCGAGGTATTGGCCTGGTGACCGGCCAGATCAGTAGGCTGGTGGTGGTGGACGTGGACAAAGAAGGCCTGCCCCTGCTGGCCTCCCTTGGCTGGCAACCCCACGTCATCTCGCCGAGTGGCGGCGCACATCTGTACGTGCGGCACCCTGGCTGGTACGTGCAGAGCAATGCTAGTAAGACCAAGGCCTCGCTGCCCAGCGGCTTCGATGTGCGCGGAGATGGCGGGTACATCATGCTTCCCCCCAGCCGTAACCCACAGGGCCAGTACCGGCGCACCGACGAGCGCAGAGCGCTCAGCCGCGAGGACATTCCCGAGGAGATCACCTGGGAAGGTCAGACCTTCCAGTTGCGCAGTGCCCTCGGACTGGCCGTCCCACCAGCGCCGGAGCCAGCTGCACCTGTACAGAGCGCTCAATGCTGGACCACGTACAGCCGGAATGACGACCGCTGCCCCATGTGGCTGATGCTGAACCGTGCGGCCGAGCACGCCTCGGTCTCCCGCAACAAGGGCGCGTTCTACCTGGGCCTGTGGGCCAATGCCAACGGCTACGCCCTGGAGGAGACGCTGGGCCACGTCGAGGAGTACCTGGACCTAGTTGCTGGCGTGAAAACGACACCGTTTCCACACACGGAGGCTGCGGGCGCCATCCGCAGTGGCTACCGCGTGGCCAAACGAGATCCCTGGATCCGAGAGGAGAAAAGATATACCTAAGCCCACGTACAGACGGGGACGGCCCGTGTTGAAACACGGACTACTTGCGCCGTTACTATGTTCCCCGAACAGGCGGCGATGCGTTGAGAATTAGCAAAGGGGGGCAATGGCTGCCCCTACGCCGTCCTGCACGCCGCGTTGATGCTCGAAGGCGAGGAAGGGCTCAGCAGGACGGCGTCAGCGACGACGAGTTGTGTGAGCTGGAACATCAGGCCAGGGCGTTTTTCACCGAGCGGCTGCCGCAAGAGCGGGGGAGCGCCTTGCGGCCCTCCATGCGAGTGCCCGCCTGTGGCGGTCACCAGGCCTCCAAGGCAGCGGCGTTCCTCACGTCACGCCGCAGGGGGTCTTCTCGCATTCCGGTCCCAGTCCCCGTCTGGAAGGTGGGGCGTGCAGGGCGTAACGGTGGAAGGCGCAACCCATCCGTTTCCCGGCTGCGCCGGGAATGCTGCCGCAGGCCACGACCGGCCGGGGGCCGGGATTCGGCCCGGAGGACGGGCCGAAGGGAAAGGGAAGCGGTGCGGCCACAGGCCGCCCGTGTCTATTCCACCGATTCCCTAGCGGTCACGGCGGGGCACGCCGCGCCCGTCGCCTGTTTGAAGCGGTCCGGCACAGGAGCCAAGCGCGGCGTGTTTGCACTCAAGAGTGCAAAAGTGGAGCGCCTGGCGGCGCGCTGTTGAGAGGTTTCCCTCTACCGCCGCAGAAGCAGCGTATCCGCGTGCTCACTCCTGTGTGGGTGAAGCTGCGCCACGCCGCTTCGCGGCGTGCCCACACATCCGCTGTGCGCGCGGCTTCGTCTTGCTTAGCGGCGGCCCGCCGGGAAAATGGAGGGGGAAAGCAAGAGACAACAGTACAAGGGCGGCCCCAGACATACGGCGGGGACGTGGCGCGGGTGGTGGGTTCGGCTGGCCGCCGGGGGCGGCACACGCGCGCCCGGAGGGGGCGCGGTGTGGGTGTGTGCGGGTGGGAAGAAATGCTGTGTGGAACGGTCAAACCGCTTGACATATTAATGAAATAAGCATAATATGTAACTACCCCGGACAAGGGTGAGGAGCGAAAAAATGACCCACAAGAAGCCCAGCACCCCCGAAGAACGCGCAGCCGCCCGCGCCGCCTCCCAGGCGATCACGCAGGAATTGATGAAGCGCATTGATACGCGCGTTGAACGCTTGGCTGAACAGCTGGGGGCGGGGGCGAGTGCGGAACTGCTGACCTTCATGCGCTTTTCTGCCCGCTTCCACACGTACAGCCTGAACAATCAGCTTCTGATCTGGATGCAGGCCCCCGAAGCCGCCCACGTGGCCGGGTTCCATGCCTGGAAGGGATTGGGGCGCAAGGTCAAGAAGGGCGCGAAGGCCGTGCGCGTGCTGGCCCCGCTGGTGGTCCCTGACCGCGAAGCGCCGCCCATGGCCAGCGGCAAGCCCGCGCAGAAGGTGGTGGGATTCAAATACACCAGCGTTTTTGCTGACTATGACACCGAAGGTGACCCCATCCCGACCTGTTCTGCCTGGGTGGTGCAGGGCGGTGACGAGGGCACGCGCGAACTGCTGCGCGCCCTGTCGAGTGCGGCCCCCATGCCGGTGGAGTGGCAGGACGGTGAGGGGCGTGGGGCGCACGGCTGGACGGACGGCGGCAAGATCGTGCTGAACCGCGCCAAGTGCGCCTTAGCGCCCGCGCACGCCGTTCGCGTGTTCTTCCACGAGTGGGCACACGTGGAGCTGCATTTTCAGGGCCAGGGAAAACGTCCCGAGGAGCTGCCCGACCGGGCAACGCGAGAACTGGAGGCCGACGCCTGCGCTTGTGTGCTGTCCAGCTTCTATGGCATCGAGGCCGCCGCGCAGGTGGGCGACTACATCACCGCCTGGGGTGGGGACGCTGAAAAACTTCAGGGCAGCCTGACGCGCATTCAGCGCGCCGTGTCGAAAGTCCTGGGCACGCTGGAGCAGTGCGCGGAGGTCATCCCCCAGGCGGCGGACTGAGCGCCGTAGGGCGGCCCAACATGGGGCCGCCCTTAAAGAAAAACCGCCAACCCGAACCCCACCAGCCCGAGTACGGAGGAGCCCCCATGTCTGACCTGATCCTGCTACAGCAACGCGCCCTGAACGTCCTGACCCACGTGACCAGGTCGGTCTTGGCGATCTTGTCCGGCTTCGAAGCGTCATTTTTTGTCATGGGACCATCGTGCCGCGTGCTAGACACGAATTGCCAGAGCAAAAGAGAGGTGACCGGGTTTTACAGGGCGCAGCTTCACTCCCTGAGCAAAGGGGACCCACGCTTCCATTTACCCACTGACATTTGAGTTCCTGTATTCCTGAAGCTCCCTGGCAACATAAGCAGGCGGCACATCGAAGAACTGGAAGACCGAGACAATTTCGCGAACGGCCTCCAGGACGATCCCATCAGCATCGGCCACCATTTGATCGAGGGAGGCTGTTCGCAAGAACCGAGTGGTCTTGCGCGTTGCAGGACCAGCGCGAATGGCCCTGCCTTTATCGTCCGTCAGAGTGCGCCCAGTGAGACCGTCGTATTCCACTTCAAAAAAGACCATCGCTTCTCCCGCTACCCCTAGAGAACGGTACAGAGCGATGCAGTGGTCCAGGGCTTCTGCTATCCGCCACACCACTGTGGGACCGCTCAGAGTCGCGCCGGGCCTGAATCTGTCTCCCCAGAAAGTTTCGTCCTCTTCCAGGTTGCGGAACAAGAAAAATGCCCCAGACCGGGTCAGCAGCCAGTAGTCGTAATGTCCTTCCTCATTCAGACCGATGACGGTCCTCAATCCCTCGTCCACAGGGGTAAGACGGTCCTTGGGATTCCGGAATCCGTAGGGGATGAGGCCGATGGGCCAGCCGGTATTGGGGCGTCTTGCCTCCTGCATGACTTTAAGAAGGTCAGAGTCAATTCGAGTGGGCAGGGGCTTGACCGGACCATAAGCAAACAGGCAGCTACCGAGGATTTCTCGATCGCCCTCAATGGCCAGGCGGAGCGCCTCTGCCTTTTGCTGCTCCACCCAATTCTGGAAGTCCTGTTTGAGCTGGTCCAGGGACGCGCCGTGGGCCTCTTGTGGGGCAAGTCCAAATTGACGTATCAAGGCCCCAAAGCGGATCAGTAAATCGTCCTGGCGACGGGTGACAGCGACTTCCAGGAGGCGAAGCCAGTCATCTGGCGTCGCTAGTTCCACCGAGGACGCCTCGTTGGAGCGGATATACAGCGCCCCCTGTTTGAGCAGCGGCCTACCTCGCTCATCATTTCGGTCTACCGCGCAGAAATACGGGAGTTCCTGGAATGATTCGACTGTGATGATGGGGTAGGTCACGTCGTCTAGGATCTCTTTGTGAATCTGTAATCTGACCCCGACGCTTCCGCGCACAGCCTCATTCACAGCCGGCGTCAGCACTGTGGGGTCGTAACTACCGGCGATATCAGGGGTCATCTCATCATCGGGCAGATGCCGACCGTTGCCATCTTCCTTGAATCCAATGATAATGGTGCCGCCACCACCGTTGGCGAAGGCAATAATGTGTTTGATCAACTTGATCCCGAAGGGCTCTCGTTTCTGAAAAGCCATCGCCGCTTTGTAGTCCACATCGGGCCGCTCGTTCGGATAACGCAACAAATTGATTCGGTATTCGGCGGCCTCTTGTTCGCGGTTGGGTTGGGTCACCGCACGAATATATTGAGTAGGCCGTGAAAACGGAGTGATCTTCATCTGCGTCGACGGTTCTTCAAGACGCAAATTGAGATCCGCTCGGTGTACCGCTGCACCGCGACGCAAAAGCTGGTCAATTCGTCACAGTGCCGTGACACCACTGGACCTAGCATTCCGCTATGAACGCCGCCCAGCCCATGCTGCTTCTGGTGGTGCCAGCGGACTGGGAGGCCGTCCCGGAGGGCGTCACTGAACTTCGCCGCTGCCTGGGTGACGACTATAACGGCCGGCTGCTGCTCAAGATGGCCCGCACGCCCCTGCGCTCCCCGATGGCCCACTACTGCGGGTTGTGGGGCCGGGCCGAGCTGCGCCTGGCACGACGTGACCTGACCCCGCGCATTGATGCCGCGTTCTATAGCCTGGCGTGGCTGGAGCTCGAGGAGGTGGGCTGATGTGCGGCCGGGCCGACGACCACTTTGGCCCTTCAGCGTGGGGAACGTTGGGCGAGCTGTTCGGGCCGCTGGGCTGGGAGCCACAGACCAGGCGTGACGAGGTGCGCCCCACCGATCAACTTCGCTTCGTGCGGCGCGCTCTAACCGGCTTCGAGGCCCCTTATGGACGCTGGGGCCTGGTGCCCGGTGCCCGCCCGCATGTCACTGGACGAGGCCAAACGGTACGCCACCTTCAACGCACGGGTGGAGAGCCTGCAGGACAAGCCGATGTTCCGGGCGGCCTTCCAGACCCAGCGCTGCGTGATCCCGCTGGCGGGCTTCTGGGAATGGCCGGTGCGCGCAGGGGTCAAGACCCGCGTCAGGATCGCCCGCAAAACAAGCCGCTGCTGGTGGCGGGGCTGTGGAACCGCACCATGACGCCGGACGGGCCGCTGGAGAGCTGCACGATCGTGACCCGGCCACCGACACTGGATCTGGTGGAGGTGCATAACCGCATGCCGGCCCTGCTGCTCAGTAAGGCCCTTGAGGTGTGGCTGGACGCCCCCCCGCCGCAGGCCCGTGCGGCTGCCCTGAGCAGCTGGCAGCCGCGCATCCTGACCGTCTCTCCTGCGTAAAAGTCTTTCTATCCCACTCAGGATGTTCTGGCAAAAGTGCTCGGCAGCTCCAGGACTCACTGATGCTCTGCTGCCTCCGTTTCCTCTGGAGGCAGCCACCCCAGTGTCATGACCATGTTTTTGAGTAAGGGGGAAAATCTTGGATGTTCTGTAACGAGGGCTGCCCAATCGGGCGCCAATCCTGGGTGGGTCGTGGCCGTGCTTCTGAGGAGCTGTCGGAAGCGATGTGGAGTGACAAGTGAGGCGTTATAGATCTGACTGTTGGTTAGCGCGGCCCTGAGAACGCGCCGCAGATCATCTTCGGAAAGGAATTCAAGTGAGGCAAGGACAACCTCTGAAAACTGCTCCCCCGCTTTGAATGTGTCGACTGCTTCCAAGCGCTCTATCGCTAGCAAGGCCAGGTCTGGTTGCGGATGGGCCAGCATAATGGGCCGCAATTCATCGGCAGGCAGCGCAGCCAAGCTGATCCGGGCAGTGTCATGAAGCGGTGGGATCCGCAAGGCAGTTAACAGGACCTTGATCTGGGTGGCCGAGACCTGTTGGAGGAATGTCGTTAACCTGACCTGCTCGTGGTCAGGAAGCAGGTTCCACAAGTCTGGGTCCAGATCAAGCAGCTCGATCACCGAAAGAATGGCCGCATCTGCTGCGTCAGACACGCGCCTAGGCCAAGATTCGGTCATTACGGTCTGATAAATGCCAAAGCGCCTGGCTTTGACCGCCATCAATACCTGAAGCGCTCGCACGCGGGGCACGTCCGGAGTGGTGGCCAGCGCTTGCTGCAGGTACAAGTTTACGATGTTACGGACCAGGACATCTTTGCCACGGTCGATGTACTTCCGGCCAAGATACTCGGTCACCTGATCAGCGTGTGGTGGAAAGGCTTGGCCCTTCACCTCGGCCTTGAGGCGATCCAGCGCACTGCGCCCCTGCACGGGTGGGTGGGCAAAGAGTGCCCGTGTGGCGGCGACCAGATGCGCCCGGATCTGTTCGGGCGAGGGGTCATACAGGGAGCCGTCAGGCGTCAACGCCGGATGCGCGCAGCGGTGACGGTCCTGTCGGAGCCGCTCCAATTCATCGGCCTCAATGGGAGTCAGAAACTCATATGTTTCGCGAGCGAGTTTCAGGATCTCCGTTTCAAAGTTACGAAGATTCCGGAGATCATTCACCTCAATCCACATCTCGAGTTGCGCAATCTGCGCAATCGCCTGGCTGTCACCACTGGCTGCCAGCTCCCGAATCTTCCCAATGATGTCGGAGTTGACGGCCACCCATAAGCTGAGTACGGCAGCCCTCAGCGCTCCTGCACGTAACGCCCGCACGCTCTCATCCACGTATTTCCGGATATCAGGAGCACGGACTTGTAAGATCAGCTCGTCAGGGTCATGCAGCATGCTCATGCGCCGCCCCTCGCCTTCCTCACGCGTTCCTGTAGAAGGCCCGCCTGGTAGCTGCGCAGGAAGCCCTTGTCTTCCTTGAAGGCGCACCGCTTGCACCGGGTTACCACGTCCTCAGCACGCAGACTGACGTACCGTTCATGCTGGTCCAGCGCGATCAGTGCCGCCCGCTTCAGGATGACCATGCGGCACTCGCCCATGATCTGTTCGTGCCACGCGCGGAGGCGCTGGGTGTGCGCCCAGCGGTACTTGCTCTCCAGATGCGACAGCCAGCGCGCCTCGCTGTCGAACTTCTGATACTGAATTACGACAGGCTGCTCAAAGACATGCCCGCACGGTCTCCCATATGAGTGATAGTTGCAAGCCCAGGAGCCATCCTTGCGCTGCTTGTCGTTGATGCTGCCACACCGGGGACAGCTGTTCCGTGGCGTCGACGGCTGGGCGGGCGCCGCGGATGGATCGAAGGCGGGGGGTGCAGACGGGTAGGGAAAGCGTTCAAGCAGGTCTGTGGTGGTCAGCAACTCGCGCTTGATCTGCTCGCACGTTTCCGAGAAGAGGTCCGGATGCCAGGTGTGCTGCAGCACCATGGGTCCTTCGGTGCTGCCGCATTGGCCACAGGACGCCTCAATCAGGAGCGCGCGACGTTTCTTCCAATCCGCCTTCTGCCACGGCGCACTGCCGTGAATCCGGTCCAACACCGCGTCCCAGGTGATGTGATCGGCCAGCACGGCTGTACGCAGTTCCGCGATGTAGTCGAAGCTACCCATGGGCCACTATCGCCTCCTCTCTCTGGGTGGCGGTGTGAGAGAGAGTCATGGTTGGTGCTCCGGGCACGGCTCGACGAACTCCACATCCAGCCAGTACTGTGCTGCGTACCAGTCCAATGGGCTCAAACCTGCCGCCCAGGCCGCCCACACCTCTGCTCTGACCTCTTCGTGGCAGCCCAGGTAGTCCGCAAGGACGGTGCGCTCCTCGGCGCTGGCCATATCGTCCGACTGACCATGATCGGCCTCATACATGCGGGCGAGCTGATCGGCGATCCCAATGGGCGTGAGGTCCGCGGGATGTATATGGGCAGTGTCCCCAGGCCTGGATAGGACAGCGGTCAGCTCCAGGTCTTCCAGCAGGAGACCCAACTGCTCTGCGTTGGCTCTGGCGTGCGCATCATTCTGCATGTTGCGGGGCATCATGACAGGTCAGTGGCGTTCCCGAACACGAAAATGCCTCTCCCCCAGGCCAAAGCACAGGAAGGTGGGGGCATTTCTATTTAAGCCTGCGCCGATGGGGCCGGATTCACGGATCCGAGTCTCCTTCGGCCCCGCTGTCATTCAGACTGTCGCTGGGTACGGCGTCGCTCCGTTGTTCTGTAACCAAGCTCCATCTCCACATCGCCGCCCTGTACGTCGATCAGAACGATGTCGCCCTCCTGCACCTCCGCGGGCAGACTCGTCAGGCGCCAGGCCGCGGCGGTGCCATCTGACAGCATGACGTGGGCGAGGTGGCCTTCGATGCGCTCAATGACGACGTAGCTGACCCCCAGCTCCTTCCGCCTTCGCGCCATACCCCAAAGTAGCCCATGGTCGCTTTGGAGCCACGCCAATTTGGGTAGCGTGAGACATGCGGGCAGTCCAGGAACGGTGCGGCGTGGATCTCGACGATCAGGGACGCCCGAGCGTGTTGCACTGGCGCAACCGGACCTACCGAGTGACGCGCGAGCACGATGCGTACCGAGCAGGAGGCCGCTGGTGGCTCGGTGAACCGTCCCGCGATTGCTGGGTGCTGGAGTGCGGGTCCCTGGTGGTGGAGGTCCACCGCTTCGACGCGACGGATCCACTGCAGGAGATCAGCGGGTGGTGGGTGGCCAGAGTGCAGGACTGACCAAAAAAAGCCTCCACCCGCAGCCGCGAGGGCCGGGGTGGAGGCTTGCCAATTCAATTCGGCGCGTACACGTGCGAACTACGGCCTCCGCCCGATCCGGTCCAACGCCAGCACGTCCACGCTCACATCCATCATTGGTTTACGATCTTCATCAAATGCGCGGGCGATTTTAGGCACGTCAGCTTTCATCAGCTCCACGCTGGCGTACCCCAGGACAGTTGCCAGGTACCCAGCCCAGCGCTTGGACTCAGCGCGGCCAAATGCCGGGAGGTGGGTGCCGCTCCCCCAGGCATACATGGTCAAAGGAAACCAGCGGGAGCCCATGCTATGTGCGCGCCACCACAGCATGGCTTCTGTCTGGCACAGTTCCTGCTGGCTGAGCACCGAAGGAGCAGCGCGGCTGATCAGTAGGTACCCGATCGGGGAGATCCAGCGGGTTCCCTCGCTGAGCACCATCTCAGCTGTGTTGCGGGGAAAAGATGTGAGATCGGCGAACGTGACGTATTCATGCCCTCCAGTGCTGGGCCGGACCACGTAAAAACTCCGGCCCAGCAGGTCACTCAGGACTGCGTAAGCCCCGGCCTTATACAGCGAACCGCTCGCATACAGGAGTAGCTCGGTCACCAGAAAGGTTTTGTAATCCTGCGCAGCTTCGTTGAACTTCGATGCCCGACTGGCATCCCATGCGACGTTCCGGACACGCTCGAAGAACGCCACCAGGGCATCTACAAGTCCCGTGTCAATCGGAGCAGGCCCTAGTGCATGTACCACGCCCGCAAAAGCATTACGGGCTGGGAGAAAAGCCGAGAGGGCGCTGCGGACTACGTCCTGGAGATAGGTACCCTGGTGCTCACCCTCTTCCGCCACCGCCATTGGCAGCGCCCGCAGTTCGGCCTCAAGTGCATTCAAGTAATCGCCCAGGCGGCTCCGAGCGGACGGCCAACGTTCACCGCGTACTGCTTCCAAAACAGCCGTGGCGTGAGCAGCGGACGGTGAAGCTGGAACCGCAGTTGCCTCATTCAGAAACGCAGGTATCTGGCCTAGAGCGGGTTTGATACGGGCGGGGCGATTGTGCAGCGCACGCAGCAGCGTCTCGTACTGTTCGCCGTACTGCGCGCTGCCAGGGTCACTCAGGTCCACGTAGAGCGATGAAGCAAACATGGCGGGCAGGACGTCCCCAGGGGCAAAGCGCACAGCAATGAAGCGCGGTCCCCGGGCGCCCTCCCGTTTAGGCCCGGAAAGCTGCTCATAGACCTTCGTAGAGATGATCGTTGTCTCGGTACCCACGCCACCACGCCGTCCCTCGGACTTTTCCTTATAGGCCTCATCACACAGCGCCAGTACGTGGGTCACGCGAGGGTCGGTTATGCTCCTCTCCATGTAGGCGTTCAGGTTGCTACCCAGATCAAGTTCGTACTGATCGAGGAGCACGTCTACCCCGGCATCAATCAGCCGATTTGCGAACTCCAGAACCTTTTCCTTGTACGCTTCACTGGTCTGCGAGTAGCTGATGAACAACACGGGTTCCGGACTGGTTGAGGTCACGAGCCGCAGTATGCCGCTGGGGGTCAAAAAGAGGGTGATGCTTTGACATGTCGCCCAGCTTGTCCTCCGGGCGACATATCTCCCTAGAAGTGTCGCCCACAGAGGCAGATCGCCTGTGTTGTGCGCTAGTCCGTCGCCAGTCTGTAGACCGTGGGGCCATCTGGCCGGGAGTACTCCGCTTCCACCACCAGGACGCCGCGCGCAGGCAGCACGTACCCCGCGCCCGCTTTCACCGTGCCGATCTGGCAGACCAGCTTGCCCTCGGCCGCTGCGCATCTGGCGTCGTTCACGGCCAGGCCCACGCCGGAGAGGGTGAGCTTCACGCTGCTGGCGTCCAGCTTGCCCGCCTCGAAGCGCACGATCTTGTAACCCTCGGTGGGCGTAAGATTCAGGGCCGCGCCGCCCGGGTCAGGGACGGTAGGGACGGCGGGGCGGCGGGGGCAGCATGGTACAGCCGCTCAGCAGCAGCGCGCAGGACAGCAGCAGCCGCTTCATGCCGGGCCTCCAGCAGGCAGGGTGCTGTCATTGGTGACCGGCACCGCCTCCGCGCCCTCGTCGGGCACAGGCAGTGTGGGCAGGGGGCGACTTCCGGGGCGAAGGCCTTCTGGAAGGCGCTTTCGATGAAGGCGGCCACCGCCGGACCCTCCAGCAGCGGGATGATCCACGGCTCGACCATGTCGGGCAGCGCCGCACGTGCGGCCACCACCAAGACGATTTGGGCCACCTGCGCGCTCTGTTTGCCACTGATGATGCCCTTGAGTTCCTGCGCGGCCTTCACGGCCGTCATGGCCAGCGCGAAGAGTTCGCCAGTATCGAAGGGGCCAGTCAGCAGCTCCTGGGCCTCACCGATCAGCACGGGTATGTTGGCGTCAGCCCAGGTCTGCAGGCTCCCCTGGGCGGCGGTTTCGGACGCGGAGAGACAGGGCGGCAGTGAGCAGGGTCATGACGTTGCTTTTCATGGGTGGTCTCCGTACGGCTTGAGAGAGTGAATGGAAAAGCGCCCCGTTTCCGGAAAGCGGCAGACCTTATTTGGTGTCCAGCGGTGGACTGGCTTCAGGTGGTGGGTCCAGCCCCTCGGAGCGGGTGCGCCCCAGCTCACTGAGGCTGGCCGGTTCCCAGCCATCGGCAGCGCTGGCCAGATCTGGATTTTTCTCGGCCTTCGTTTGTCAACCGGAGGGGTTGGAAGTGGGTCCGCAGGAGGCGTCAAGTCCCCAGAATTTGCCCGGAGGCCTCCCTACACTATGGCCATGCCGCTCTCCGCCGCTCTGGCCTCTGCCACCCTTATTAAAACCGCAGGCAGCAGTGTCTTCCGAAGTATCCTGCCTCACCTGCTCGATCCCTATACGCAAAGGAAGACGCTCAACCATTTGCATGCGGAGCTGCTGGAGTACTGCACCAGCACCGAGCAGGCCAATGACCTGTACAACCGGATCAAAGACGAGCCCTTCCTCAAGCGCATCGCAAGGATGACCACAGTTGAGGAAGTTCACCGCGAGGTGGGAGCGGTGATTCATCCGCGTGGGGCGACTGATCCGCAGCGAGAGGAGGCGATGATCCTTACGCGCGCGCTCCTCTCTGCCCTGCTCCGGGCCACCAGTCCAGGAACCAATACGGCATTGACCAATAGCATGATTCTGCATTCCTACCTGAAAGACTCGTTGCCCGGATTCAGCGAAATGCTGTACGCCCATCGGAGCCGCCAGGAGCATCCTGGGGAGAGCGCAAAGGCGGACCTGGCTGACTTACTCGCACGCGCCGGGCAAAGCAACATGGGAATCGAAATCTATAAAGATCGACCGGCGCAGGTGGTAGGTCACCCACGGATCCATTTGCAGTTCGGCGGGCAGAACGCGGAGTTGTTCCATCAATGGATCGAGGGTGGCCATGGCGCGAGCCTTACGCTGCAGGCCGAGAACGGCGAGCTGAATCTCAGTTTTGGACACCCGGAGCTTGATCGACTTCTGTTTCCGGAGGGACACAAGGCGACACAGCTCGAAATCAGCGAGGTCAAAACGGAGTTTCAGGCACGCGTACGGGTCAGCGCATCAGACGAACCAGACGTTTTCGTGCCCATCACTTTGGGGATCGCACCGCACTCCAAAGAAATTGAGGTTAAGTTCGGTGCCGACAAATGTTTCATCTGGTTTACGCTTGCCCCACTAAAATCTGGCGACCACCACATCAGTATTCAGCTGCAGCTGGGGGGAGTGTCCCAGGTGTTGCCCATCGAATACCGCTCGGTGCTGCGTGCGATGCGTCTGCTGGGACGTCATGACATGCATGTGTTCCTCCAGGCTGGGACGGAGTTTGTTCGGCCGGATGGAACCTCCATCAAGGTGGAGAAAGACACCGCGTTGATCGATGGACGCATATGGCAAGCCAGGAATGGAACCGAAACGCCCTGGGATTGAGCCAGTTTTGAGTCGGTGGAGTTAAGCCTCACCATAGGAGGCAACCCCATGACGACCAGAAACACCTACACCGCCGAATTCAAACG
>NZ_JACHFL010000025.1 GCF_014201875.1 Deinococcus humi
CGGATCTCGCCGCGCAGGGCACGGATCACCTCATCGCGCTGGAAGTTGCTGGCCGACTGCACCGCATACTGGCTGTGTTGCGTGACCTGCAGGGTGTACAGCCGTACGCCCAGCCCCAGCAGCCCCAGGCTGAAGGCAAAAGCCACCCAGCCCACCCGCGCGGCCCCGCTGCTGGCCCCCTCCTTCTTGACCCTGACAGCCCGCTTGCGCTCACGCTTGAGCCGCTCGTGGCGCTGATCGGGGCGGTGCAGGGGATGTTCGGCGCGGCTCATGTGGACATTGCCGCCATGGAACGCAACGCAGGAGAAAGGCCGATGGCTGAAAACCTCAGCATCCTGGTTAAAGTCAGGACTTGCCCGGTCTCACTTCCGCTGCCTTCGCAGCTTCGCTCTTCCAAACGGGGAAAGGGGCAAAGACCACGCACCGCGTACTGCACCTCTTTGATCATAGTCCGCTCCTCTTTCACGCTGGTTTCTCCTTGCGGCTGGGGCAGGGACCGATGCCCCAGGTTACGGGCGATTCCCAGAGCGGATACGCCAGCAGTGTGACCCGCCCCCAAAAATCGGCCCAGGTCAGGACGGGATCTCTGACGGGTTGAGCTGATCCCAGAAACCTGTCCGGGTCAGGATGGAGCCTCCGACGGGCGAAAGGTCGGTGCAATCCTGGCTCGGAACGCGCTGGGCGCGAGATTTTCCAGCGAGGCATGCGGCCTGAAATCATTATCGTCGATCCTCCATTTTTCAATCTTCTCTGCGGCGTCGTCCAGCGACAGGAACCAGTGCGTGTTCAAGCATTCATCTCTGAAACTGCCATTGAAGGATTCGATGAGTGGATTGTCGGTCGGCCGTCCAGGACGTGAAAAATCCAGGATCACACCCTGCTGATACGGCCACAGATCCAGGGCTTTGCTGATGAATTCACTCCCGTTGTCGACTTGGATGCGCGCAGGCACCCCCCGGTGCCTGCTGATCTCATGTACCACGTCGGCCACACGTTCCCCCTTGATGCTGGTCTCGACATGAATCGCCAGGCACTCTCGCGTGAAGGTGTCGATCAAAGTCAGCGCACGAAACCGTTTCCCATCAAAGAGCATGTCTGATATGAAATCCATTGACCACGCTTCATTGGGCTGTTGCGCTGTCGGCTGCGCTACACGTCGTGCAGCGCTGACATGCCGTCTGGGCCGTTTCATCCGCAGATTTAAGCCAGCCAGTTGATACAGCCTGAAAAATCGCTTGTGGTTGATATGCCATCCTTCCCGCGCCATCAGGACATGAATTCTTCGGAAGCCATACCGCACCCGGGTGTGGGCAATCTCGGTCATCCTTTTCAGGATCAGTTGTTCTTCTGGACGGGCAATGCCCTGATAGCGGTAGATGGTCCGCCACTCGTTCAGAACGGCGCAGGCGCGCCGTTCGCTCACCCGATAGCCCGTCCGCAGGTGATCGACTAGGACACGGCGCTGGGCCGGCTTCAAAGCTTTTTTTGAATCACGTCCTGCAGCATGATTTTGTCCAGACTCAGATCGGCCACCAGCTGTTTCAACTTGCGGTTCTCCTCTTCGAGCTGTCTGAGACGGCGTAACTCGCTGACCCCCAAGCCGCTGAATTTCTTCTTCCAGTTGAAGAACGTCGATTCTGCGATGCCCATTTTCCGGCAGACTTCGGCCACAGAGACGCCGGTTTCCGCTTGTTTGAGGGCGAACGCAATCTGTTCTTCAGTGAATCGTTTTCCACGCATTGCGGGCCTCCTGGGGAACTTCCCCGATCATGCCAGAGGCTCCATTCTCATGTGGACAGGTTCTCCGGGTTCAGGTCACCCTCAATGACATTTTTTGAAGTTAGAAGTGTTTTATACGATTTGGACAAAAATTCGACCTCCACCATGCTCAGCCACGTGATGACGGGTATCAGCGCGAAGTGCGTGCAGAGGCATTGTCTCCCTCGGGAGCCAGGGCATAGAGGGAGAACAGCGCACCAGAGATGTCACGGAATATAGGAGCCGCCAACTGTGAGCCCTGGAAGTCACGCTGGGCACCACGCACCATCACGGCCACTGTGAAACGGGGCTGAGCGGCGGGTAGGAACCCAGCGAACGTTGATGAGAAGACGTCCGGGCTGTAGCGGCCGTCCACGACGACTTGGGCTGTGCCGGTCTTCCCTCCCACATGGTAGCCGGGCAGCGCGGCTTTGGTGCGAATGCCATCGTCGATGACCTTGTGTAGCACCTCGCGCATCCGGGCAGCGGTGGCCGGGCGCAGCACCGGCCTCGTCTGCAGCGGCGCCGAGGTAAGCAGCCGGGGGGTAACGTAGTTTCCCTCGGTGGCGAGCACGTTGAAGGCAGCCACAAGCTGAAGGGTGGTCACCGTCAGTCCCTGCCCGAACGCCATGGTGGCCTGTGAAAGTTCGCTCCAGTCAGCCGCATCCCGCAAAATTCCGTCGCCAGCAGGCAGGCCCAGGCGCGGCGCAATGCCCAGGCCGTAGCTGGCAAAGGCATCCCGCAGCAGTTGGGCGGGCACACCATCGACCAGTTGGGTCATGCCCACATTGCTCGAATAACGCAGGATTTCTCGAGTGCTCAGGTTGGTTGGGTGAGGCACGAGGTCGCCAATGGTGGCGCCCGCCACCCGGCGACGCATGGGCGTGGGGTACCGGGTTTCCGGGGTGGTCAAACCCGCGTCAAGCAGGGCGGCCACGGTCAGCGCTTTGAGCACGCTGCCCGGCTCGTATTCATCGAGCGCTGCCCGGTTGCGCCAACGCTCTGGCGGTGCCGTCTGCCAATCCGCTGGATCGAAGCCCGGCACGGAGGCCAGCGCCCGCAGTTCACCCGTGCGTGCGTCCATCACGGCGGCGGTGGCGTACTGTGCCGATGTGCGGCGCACGGCCGTGCTCAAGATGTCCTCGACCGCACCCTGCACGCGGGTATCGAGTGTTAGGGTGATGTCCTCCCCCTGTTTTAGACGCTCATCGAGCGCTCGCTCCACGCCCTCCAAGCCGGCCGACACGCCCACGAAGCCCACCACGGGCGCGGCCAACTCACCCTGCGGGTTGCGCCGCAGTTCCAGCGGACCCCCTGCCAGCATCCGGCCATCGGCACTCCACAGGGTCCCCCGGGGCGGGGGGGACGGGGGGTGTGGGGTTGGGGCAGCCAGGGTCAGCCGGACGAAGGCGCCTCCCAGCCCAAGGAGGAACAATGCAGCTAGGGCGGCCATAACCCATGAACGCAGGATCTGTCCGATGGCGTTGTGCTGAGGACGCGCCGTGCTCTCTGGTGCTGCTGCCTGATCCATCAGCGCTTGGGAGAGGCCGTGGGCGGGGTCTTCATGCCCGGCATTCCAGGCATGGCCGAATTCATGGGGGCTGCGGCGCTTGGACGTTCCGCCAGGGTACTGACCAGCCAGACGCCGCCGCCCGCGACCGCCAGAGCGAACAGCAGTCCGGGACGCAGAATAACCCGGCGGGATGGGGGCGTGTGCTTGGGATTGTGGGAGGGGCGTGTCATGCGCAGAGGGTAGCCCCACTCTGTTACCACCGTGTAAAGGGCATCTGCGCTTGGTGAGCCCGCCTGGCCCACAGCTTGACGGCCTGCTGGGCGGCGGCTCCAGACGCTGAAAAATCGTGATCAATACGCAACGTCACAGCGGCACATGCAGTTGTGCCAGAGGCCGCAAAATCAGCGCCATTGTCGATGACGCCCCGCCCACCATGCATGTGGAGGTTGAGCTCCCTCTGGACAGGTTGCCCGCGCGACGCCGACGCTTCCGTCAGGAAGGTGACGGGGGCGAGTTGGAGCGTTCCATGTCGCAGATTTGTAGGGGACCGTCGACTTCACCAGCGGAGTCTGTCCCGACCTTCAGGCCCTCTCCTATCAATCTGAAAGCAGCCCAGACGTGGCCAGGGGAACCTCGACGGTCACCGTGGTGCCCAAACTTACCTGACTGCTCAGTGAAATACGTCCGCCCATGGCCTCGACCAGATGTTGTGAGACTGTCAGGCCCACACCCACATTCTCGTCCTCGTCTCGCGCCCGCGACTGATCTGAGCGGTAAAACCGTTCGAACACATGCGGCAGGTCCCGTTCACAGATGCCCTCGCCCGTATCCTGGACGGTGACCAGACCACAGCGGTGAAGTCTGTCCACCTGAACCCTTACCCCACCGACTGTTGTGTGCCGCAGGGCGTTGGACAGCAGATTGACAAGCACCTGCATCAACCGGTCGGCGTCGACCTGAATGACCGTTTCCTGCCGCACGTCCAGCTTCAGCTCCAGTTCCCTCAGGGCAAAGGGGCGCTCGAACTGGGCTAGTGCGGCGCGCGTGATCTCGCCCAGCGCGACCGGCCGGCTAACCACCGACATGATTCCAGCCTCCGCCTGCGTGACCAGAGACAGTTCCTGGGTCAGCCGTTCCAGGCGGCGAATCTCGCGGAGGATGTCGGGGGCCGCCTCCTCGATGCTGAACACGCCGTCGAGGAGCCCCTCAGTCAGGCCGCGCATGCCTGTCAGGGGCGTGCGCAGTTCGTGGGCTACGGTGCCGATCAGTTCGCGTCGCCGCGCCTCGGTGGCCTCCAGCGCCTGGGCCATGCGATTGAAACTGCCAGTCAATTCCCCCAGGTCGTCCTGGCCCAGCTCCGGATAGCCGCTCGGCATAATGACCCGCTGCGATGCGCGTGCTGGTGTGGCTGAGCCGCTGGACCGAGCGCAGGATTTGGCGGCTCACGAAGGCGCTCACGGCTAGGGCCAGCGTCGCCACACTCGCCATGATCAATGCACTGCCAAACGCCCCGGTGAACCCGTCCGCGAGCTGACAGCGCATTTCCGGAATGTCGCGAATCCCGAACATCTGCATCATCTGCTTGATATGCGTCGGGTAGCACAGCGGCGCGCTCCACTCGGCGATCAAGATCATGTTGGTGGCGGCCAGGACGATCACCAGCAGATAGGACAGCAGTAATTTGGCCCGCAGGCCGAGGGCGGTGGGGGGCAAGCTCCGGCTACTCGGCATAACCAAAGCGGTACCCCACGGCGCGCACAGCGTGAATCAGGCGAGGCGACTGTCCAGACTTGCTCAGGTGCTTTCTCGGGCTCACCATATGAACGTCCACCACCCGGTCGATGCCCGGAAAATTAGCCCCCCAGACCCGTTCAATCAGTTCCGCCCGGGTGAACACACGGCCCGGCGTTTTCATGAACACGTAGAGCAGATCGAACTCCAGGGCGCTGAGGTCCAGCCGCTGCTCCTCGTGCCTGACCGTGCGCGTGACCGGATCAAGCTGGACGTTCGCGTACACCACGGCCATCGGGGCGGCCTCGCCAGACATGCGCCGCAGCACGGCCTTCACCCGGGCCACGAGTTCGCGCGGACTGAACGGTTTGACGATGTAATCGTCTGCGCCCAGTTCCAGTCCCAGCACCCGGTCCAGCTCTTCCCCACGGGCGGTCAGCAGGATAATGGGTACGTCAGACACAGCGCGCAGCCGTTTGCAGACCTCCAGGCCGTCCAGCAGGGGCAGCATCACGTCGAGCACCACCAGCGACAGACCGCGCCCCTGGGCCGCCTGCAGTCCCTCCAGCCCGTCGGCAGCCGTCAGGACCTCGAAGCCCTCACGCTCCAGGTAAGCGGACGCCACCTTGCGCACGCTGGGTTCGTCGTCGACCACCAGAACGGTCCTCACGCCTTTTTCCGAATCGGTCATAGGGTCCCCACGCACGTCTGTGCGGCTGCGTTCAAAATGACACGCCGATCTTCCGGACGTTCGCACGCAGGCTGTCGCGGGAGAGTTGACCCGACTGCTTGGCCTGCACGACGCCCTGTGCGTCGACAAAAAAGGTTTCTGGAACGCCAGCCACCCCAAAATTGATGGCGGTCTGGGATTGAGGGTCCAGGACACTGGCATAAGGTATGGCAAACTCCTGCTCAAAGGCCCGCGCCGTCCCTACCTGGTCCTGAAAGACCACCCCCACCACCCTGACGTTGCGGGTCTTCTGCGCCAGTTCTCTGAGGAGGGGAGCCTCTTCCCGACACGGAATGCACCACGACGCCCAGAAGTTGATCACCACCGGGCGGCCCCCCTGACCACTCACGCTCAACGATCGCCCGCTGAGCGTGAGCAACGTAAACGCTGGAACAGGTTTCCCAATCAGCGGAGAGCCTGGCCCAGGGCTGGGCCTGAGCAGCGCCGTGGCCAGCGCGGCCACCACGGCAGCAGCCAGCAGCGGCGGCACCCACCGCTTCCAGCGCGCGGGCGCCTGACCTTTAATCGGGAAACCGCTCAGGAGCGCGGTTCTTGTAGCGCTCGACGAACGCCACGATCCGGGTTTCATCCACGCCGTCGAGGGTGTAGAGCCGCCGCCACGCCGTGACGGCCACCGGGACCTTGAGCGCCGCGTTGGGAGCCACGACCGTCTTGTTGGGAAAGCGCCGCTGGACGTTTTCGAGCCTTGTCTCTGCGCCCTGAACGAGCGCTGGATTGTACTGAATGACAACGCCGCCGTGTTCCAGATTGTGGATCAGACGTTCGGGTTCAACCGTGTAGGCAAACCTTCCCCACGGTTGCGGCTCTCTGTCATGCCAGCCGCTGGTGGCTGGAAAGGAATTGTAGTCACCGTGGTCAGCCCCAACCGCAATGTGTTCCTGCCCCTGATTGGCGAATGTCAGTCCCAGGTCGCCGGTTTCATTCGCTGAGCGGGCCCACCAAGTCGCGCCCACCAGCAGCAGCGCCCCGCTACCGATCAGGAGGACGGGCCAGAGGGTGCGGCGCGGCGGTGCGGGGTTGATTTTCACGTTGGCGGGCGGGCTGGCCTTGGACATCACCTCAGCGTAGTCTCCCCGTGTTTGCAGACGGTAAAGCGCGTTCGCGCCGTTCTGAACGCATTCTCCGGCGGCTCATGTGCCACGCTTTACCAGGGCTGAACACGCCGTCTCGGTCTTGGGCAGCCAGGACGCTTCGCTGTCAGCGTGTATGGCAGGGCCCTGGAGCCACCCCCGGTTTGTCGTCGCGTTACGGGGTCCATGTCGCGCCCCCATCCGGCGGCCGGTAAACCGCGCCGCTCTCGCCCACGGCGAAGAGCAGGGCGCCCACGGTCCACCAGAAGCGGGAGCTCATGCAAACATGTTGGTCACGCCGCCAGCCCACGCAAGACCTGTTCAGTTTCAGTCGATCTGCGCCCAGACAGGCTCCGGGCGGCGGAAACCAGCGGTGTGCCTCGCCCAGTTTCCCTGGATCAGTTCAGCGTGAGGGGGTCAACCGGTACGCCCTGCACCGTCAGGCGGTAATCCACATGCGGTCCGGTGCTGTTGCCGGTGCTGCCCACCTGGGCAATCACTGTCCCGGCCTCAACGCGCTGGCCGACATCGGCCAGATTGGCGCTGTTGTGGCTGTAGCGGGTGGTCACGCCGTCGCCGTGATCCACCACGACAGTCCAGCCCCAGCCAGTTCGGTCATCGAACCGGGATTCCGTGACGGTGCCTGCCTGGACTGCACGGATGGGTGTTCCGCTTGGAGCGGCCAGATCGAGCCCAGTATGGTCTGACTGGAAAGGGGTGGTCAACCGGCCCTGCACGGGGAGAATCAGGCTTCCCCCGGTGGATGCCGCCCGGAAAACCGCCGATCGTGCGGGGGCGGCATTGGTCTGCCGGACGGGCGCGCCCCCCGGCACCCTCAGTGTTTGCCCGATTTGCAGGGCGCGGCTGGGGTTCAGTCCAGGATTGAGGTCCAGCAGATCTGCGAGCGTGATCTGCTGTTGCCGGGTGATTCCAAAGAGGGTGTCCCCAGCGCGCACAGTCCATATGCGGCTGCGGGACGGCACTTCAATGGTGCTTCCTGCCCGCAACACGCCCGTTCGAAGATCGGGATTGGCACCAAGCAGCGCTTCAATGGTGGTGCTGTAGCGGATGGCCAGCCGCGTCAGGGTGTCCCCAGCCTGGACAGGGACCGGGGCAGCGTGCCCGGATCCCCCGCCCAGAAGAGCACAGCTCAAGCAGACCGTCTGGCGGAAACGGAACATGGCAACCCACATAAAGCTGAAGATGGCATGAAGGCGTGAGTGAATCTTCTGTGTTTTTGATGAGAGAGGTGAGGAGAATCCCAGAGGTTGGCTGTCCAATTGCGAAAATGTGCCGTTGCCATCAGCAATCTAGAAAACATGAAAAGTAGCGTGTATCCGGCCGGGTTCCTACGCTCCTCACGTTCGCATCCGTGTTCACATGGTTCTGTCGCCAGAGTTTGCAGCTCTACCGTCTGCGTTTGACATCGATTGACTGTCGCTTAGGGCAGTGGGAGCAGACCGCACTTGACCTGAAATCTCAAAGGCGACGTTGACAACAAAACCCCTCCACTCGTCGTCGTCCGGCAGCCCGAGTGGGCTGAAGATCCAGCCACGCGCTCAACGCTGCTCACGCTTTACACATGCTTTACAGAGGCCCGCTAAGGTTCCTGCGGACGCCCTCGATGCGTTCACTTCTGGAGGCAGGATGGATCCCGTATTTCTTCAAATCGGTACCTTCACGATTGCCTGGTACGGCGTGCTGATCACGCTGGGCATCGTGATCGGCGCGTGGCTCGGCACACGCATGGCCCGCCAGCGCGGCCTGAACGCCAACCTCTTCAGCGACATGATCCTGTGGATGATTATCTGGGGCCTGGTCGGTGCGCGGCTGGTCTTCGTGCTGACCTCCTGGGGACAGTTTTCAGGCACGCCCTTTCCGCGCATCCTGCTGGACATCATTAATCTGCGGGCGGGCGGCATTTCCATCCACGGCGGCCTGATCGGCGGCATTCTGGTGCTGATCTACTACACCCGGCGCTACAAGCTCAATTTCTACCAGTACGCGGACCTGTGCGTGCCCGGGGTGGCGTTCGGGGTGATCGGTGGACGGCTGGGCAACATCATGAACGGCACCGACACGGTGGGCCGCGTGACGAACTGGGCCGTCGGCTACCGCTGGCCGGACAGCGCGCGGGCCTTCCACAACGGCATGTGCCAGCCCAACCCCAATCCCAACCTGGATCTGTCGCAGTACTGCCAGAACATCGGCGGCCAGGTGGTCATGACCGCCCCGGTGCATTTCACGCAGCTTTACGGCGTGATCATCGGCATCATCCTGTCCGTCGCCTCGTACTACTGGCTGCGCTCACACAAGCCGGGCTGGACCTTCTGGCAGTTCTGGCTGTGGTACAGCATCCTGCGCGCCGGGTGGGAAGAAACCTTCCGCCTCAACCCGCTGCTGCCCAACGTGTACCTCAGCCAGGGGCTGGACAAGGCGGGCATTGGCCTGCTCACCGAAACGCAGCTCATCAGCATTCCGCTGATCATCGTGAGCATCATCATGCTGATCCGCATTCGCAAGCAGCCGGACACCCCGCTGCCGGTGGAAGCGAAGGTCGATGTGCCGGCAAGCGAACAGGTACAGACACTCTGAAGAACGGAGGCTGATAAGAGCAGTGGCCCCGGTCCAGGGCCGCTGGCTCTTCGGGTGGACGACTTGATGGCGTCGATGCGCTGGCCCACCGTGGGGGTCATGGTCCCAGTTTCTGAACGTGGTTCAATAGCACCAGGACGTCGGGTTCGCGGGTGACGCCCTAGATGTCGGCCAGCACGATGTGCCCGTCGCCGCCCCGGCAGGGACAGGGTGGAGGTGGCGCTGTCCTTGCCCATGGCCGCCCCGCTGTCGAGCTTGACGCTGACCACGCGCGAGCCGGCGGGCTTGCGGCTTGCTCACGTCATAGGTGTACGAGAAACCCGAGATTCGCAGAAAGCGTCCGCTGGAACAGGGCAAGACCGAGACGCTGTTTTCCAGCACGGCATACAGTTGCGTGCCGGTCACAGTGCGCGTCGTGACGGTGTTGCCGAAGGGCAGCACGCTGTCGATGTCGCCCTTGACCACGTCGTAGGGCGGTCCGGCCTGGTGGCCGGGCGCAGGACCGCGCAGGGTCTTGTCCTGGGGCGCAGCGCTGGACGGTAGGGCACTGCGGCTGGCCCCGCCATTCACAATCGCCAGCTGGGTACTGGAGGTCGTGCGGTAGGCGTCGGCGATCAGGTCACCCAGCGCGACTTCCCCTCGGCGCCCGATGTTGCTCTCGCGCGCAGGAAGGGGTCGGCGGCGACCCCGATCTTGGCGCCGAGTTGGGGTCAAGACACGATTCAATAAATTTTGTACGCTAAGCGAGAGCAGCGTCCAGCACGGGATTTAGCTTCTCAGCTCCCGATAGGTTCCCGGCTGCGGCACCCGCTCCTGATGCCAGAGATAGTCGCCCGTCAGGCCGATGTGTTCCCAGCCCAGCGGCGAAATATGCGCCAGCAGTTCATCCGGCACATTCTGCCCCTCGGCCCTTAGCGCCGCCACGGCCCGCCCCAGGTACACCGTGTTCCACACGCTGATCGCCGCCACCACCAGATTCAGGCCGCTCGCCCGGTGACTCTGCGACTCGAATGTTCGGTCCCGGATCTCTCCGCTCCGGTGAAAGGCCACCGCCCGTTTCAGGGCGTGCAGGGCCTCACCCTTGTTCAAACCAGCGAGAACGCGGCGGCGCAGGTCTGGATCGCGCAGCCATTCCAGCGTGAATAACGTGCGTTGCACCCGCCCCAGCTCGCGCAACGCCAGCGCCAGGCCATTCTGGCGGGGATAGGACGCCAGCTTCCCCAGGATCAGCGAGGCGGTCACAGTTCCCGACTTAATAGAGACCGTTAGACGGCGCAGCGCGTCCCAGTGATCCCGGATGAGGCGCAGATTCAGCTTCTGCGCCACGAGTGGTTCCAACACCCCATATAACGCCCCGGCTTCCGGGGTGTACAGCCGGGTTTCACCCAGATCCCGAATACGCGGAGCAAACCGGAAGCCCAGCAGGGAACAGAGCGCGAAGACCTGCTCGGTATAGCCCGCCGTGTCGGTGTAGTGTTCCTTGATCTTCAGGTCGGACAGGTGGTACAGCAGCCCGTCCAGGACGTGGAGCGCATCCCGCACGTTCGTCGTGATGACCTTGGTGTGAAAGGGAGCGTATTGATCGCTGACATGCGTGTAGAACAGTACACCCGGTTCCCGTCCATACTTCGCATTGAGATGCCCAAACGCTTTTCCCTGTCCACCAGTGGGAAAGCGTTGCCCATCGGAACTGCTGGTTGTTCCGTCCCCCCACAGCGCCGCCAGAGGAAGCTTCGACTGGAAGTTGACGATCTCAGCCAGACCTGCCGCATACGACTCCGGGCGAATGAACCAGTCGGACAGGTGCATCAACCGCCGTGCCGTGACGCCTGGGTCCGCCGAAGCCTCGGCCATCTTCGTCAGTCCCAGGTTAAGGCCGTCGGCCAGCAGGGCCGTGAGCAGATGGTCATGGCGCTCAACGGCCTTGCCGTTGCGCAGGTCCAAGAAGGCCCCTGTGAATGGGCACCAGGCATTTACCTCCAGCAGCAGGTCCGTGATCTTTACCCTGGGGAGCCGTGCGGCAAGGCTGCGCTGCAACGGCTCCACCTCGTCAGACACAGTCTTGACCACCTTCCCCACCTTGAGCTTGCTTCCCAGCAGACTCACTGACGACAGCTCGCCCTTCGAGAGGAGATCCGTGACCTCGTGCAGTTGCCCAGTTAACCTCGGTTCGGTGGCCGTCCAGAACGCCTCGAAGGTTTCAGGGAGATCCAGGGGAAAGCCTAGAAGCCGCCGCTGCCAGACCTCCTGCGGCAGCAGATAGGCGTCGAGGTCCCTGTACTTGCGGCTGCCCTCCACCCATATGTCTCCCGAACGCAGCCCCAGCCGCAACTCGTCCAAAACGCATAATTCGTATGCCTTGCGGTTCATCTCGCCGCCGCGAAAGACCTGGGCCGCCCACTTCTGCCGCACGAAACCCAGCGGGACGTGTTCGGGCAGCGTGCGCCTGTTCGCGGCATACATCTCGCGCAGGAGGCCCACGGCCTCGACGAGAGGGGCTGCGGTTCCATCGGCCTGGAACGTGAACATGGACAGCAGCCGGGGCGCATACGCTCGAACTTTCGCGTACGCCTTCACCACATGGTACAGGGGGTCAATGTGGTTGGCGATCACAGCCTCCTGCGGGGTGCGGACCGTCTCCACCAGCCGTTCCCACGGCACGATGGCCTCAATGGCTTGGTAAGGATCAGCCTTCTGGTCACGCGCGGCAATGAGCGCGGCACAGACTGATTTGAAGGTGCTGAGTTGCTCCAGCAACGGCGGCCCCTGCTGCACATAGGCTTCCGCTGCGGCCCGCTCTCCTTCCCGTAGTAGAGACACCATCAGGCGGTCATGCATGCCGAGAACCTCGTCGGTCAACGTCTCGGACAGCTCGAAGAGGCGTGCCATCACCGTGGCACGCCTCCGCTGAGGAGCATAGGCTGCGAGGTGGGAAGCGCTCAGCCGCCGCGCCGTTTCAGCCAGGTGATCCAGACGGCTCTGAGGCAAGAAGGTGTGCAGGTTACTGCGCACTGGAAAGGTTCGGACGAAGGCCAGCTTGTCGAGCAGGGTCAGGAGCTGCCTGGGTCTGGGCGCACCCACAGGGCGGCCCAGCCAGACGATCTGCGAGATGGACGCGTCGCCCACCGGCGTCAACAGGGCATCTACCCGGCTGGCGAGATCATCCTTGAGGGGCAGATTGAGAAGGGCGTAGGCGTGCTGATCCGCGCGGACGCGCGCCGCGTTCACGAGGCGTTCCAGCACCGGGAGGCGCGGGATGAGGATCTGCCGACGACGTAACTCGTCGATCAGTGCACCCATCAGTGGGAAAGGCTGGTCGGTCACGACGGCAGTGGGCACCAGCCAGTCGCGTATCTCGCGCCCCACAGGCCCGGACAGTTCGGCATATCTCAGCCGCTGGCACAACTCGGCGAAGTGTTCCCGCCGCGTGGTGTCGCGCGAAGCGTAAGAGGCGTAACAGACAGGCTTGACGCGCAGTTGTTCGGCCAGCGTGGTCAGCACTTCGCTGGGTGGAGCCTCGCCCTGGCGGAGTCCGCGCCCCAGATGACGCAAGATGGTGAGCTGCGCGGCGTATCCTAGCTTGTTGAAATCACGCCTCTTTTCACGCACCAGCCGCAGATCATCTGCATCCAGGAGGTAAAACTGGGCGAGGGTGCGCTGGTCGAGTACAGGGAAGCGGGTGAACTGCTGACGCTGCGCTGGCGTGAAGAGAGAGGGCGCGCGCGAGGTCAAGTCAGGAATCCAGCCTGCCGACTCCGGAATATTTTTCCTGCTATAAGTCTTCTTATCACTGCATTCAACCTCTCCTGCCTTGACGGTTGCGAACGCCATTGCCTTTCATCGGGCCACACCTTTTGACACTTATCGCAGGAACCGTGAACAGTATGGACCACGCGACCCTTGAACTCCAGAGCCAGCGCTTCTTGCGGGAGCTGGAACGCAGCCCGCACACCGTCCGCGCCTACGGCGCGGACCTGCGGCACCTCACCGCCTGGCTGGCGCAGGCCGGGCAGCCCCTGATCCCCGACAGTCTGGACGCCTACTTCGCCGCCCACCCCGCGTGGGCCACTTCCACCCGGCACCGCAAGCAGACGGCGCTGGAACGTTTCTGCCGCTGGGCGGTGCAGCGGTCACTGCTGGACTGTGACCCCACCCTGCGCCTGGAACGCCCAGTCCTGCCCCCATCCCATCCCAGGGGCCTGCGCCGGGAGGAGATTGAACGAATCTTCGCGGCCATTCCCCCGGCGCAGGGCCGCGACGCCCTGCTGTTCCGGCTGGTCTACGAGACCGGGCTGCGGATCGGCGAGGCGCTGGGATTGCACCTGAGCGATCTGGACCTGACCCGGGGCGACGAACACCTGACTGTGCTGGGCAAGGGTGGGCGCAGGCGGACGGTGCTGCTGGACGATCCGGCCCTGGTGGCGCGGCTGCGGCGCTACCTGAAGACGCTGGCCTTCACGCATGGACCGCTGTTCCAGGCCACCAAGAATGGGCGGGGCGGCCCACTGCGCTACCAGAGTGTGCAGGCCCGCTGGCAGGGGTACGCGGCTCAGGCGGAAGTCTGCTGCACGTTGCATCAGCTCCGGCACAGCCACGCGACAGAGTTGGTGAACGGCGGCGTGAGTCTGGCCACCATCCGCAAACGGCTGGGCCACCAGCACATCCAGACGACCCTGCGGTACGCGGAAATCAGCGACGGGGCCGCAGACCAGGAACTGCGGCAGTGGCGTCGGCAGCGCCACTGAAACATGGGAGACCCTTACAGACGGCGGCGCAGCCACTGCGCCCGTCCCAGCAGCAACAACCCGATCAACAGGAATGGCACGGCCAACCAGCCGGTCAACAGGCTCAGCACCCCGCCCAGACCGCCCACCACCAGACCCGCCACCAGCAGGGTGTTGGAGACGCAGCACACCGCAGCGGCCAGCACCGCCGCGCTTCCCAGCAGCACCGTCTTTCATTCAGCCCTGACCGGGCGCTCCGGGGCTGCGGACAGATGGACCTGCTCCCGTGACTCCGGCATTCAGATGCCCTCCTCGGCGTGGACGCCCCCCAGGGCACTCGACAACCCCTCGGCGAGGGTGGGGTGAATATGCAGCATGTCCTGCAAATCGGTGTACTTCGCCGCCAGGTGCATCGCCGCGATCAGTTCATGCACGACTTCCGCCCCCTCGGCCAGCAGCACCGCCGCGCCCAGCAGGCGGTCCGTGTCCGCATCCGCCACAATCTTGATGAACCCGGCGGTCTCCCCCATGGCCCGCGCCCTGGCAATCTTGTGCCCGTCGTAACGCCCCACCTTGACCCGGTACCCGAGCCGCCGGGCCTCGCCTTCGGTGAGGCCCACCCGCCCGAGCTGCGGGTCACTGAAGACGGCGTAGGGCACCACCCGGTCTCGGATGGACAGCCCCGCGTTCTTCGTGACGTTCTCGTACACCACCCGCGCGTCGTCGCGCGCCGTGTGTGTGAACATCGGGCCGCCCCGCACGTCGCCCAGCGCCCAGATGCCCGGCACTTCCGTTTCCAGACGGTCATTGACTGGGATGAAACCCTGACCGTCCAAAGCGACGCCAGCGGCTTCCAGATTCAACCCGTCTGTGTTCGGCTGCCGTCCCCCGGCGATCAGCAGGTGTGAGCCTTCCAGGATGCGCTCTGCACCACCGACACGGACCGTCAGTCGAAGCTGACCTTCACTCCCTGTGACTGCCGTTGCAGCGGCTCCCGTCAGGATAGTGATGCCTTCTTGCGTAAGGGCAAGCTCCAGCGCGCGCGCGATGTCCTCGTCCTCCTGTTTCAGCAGGTGCGGGCCGCGCTGCACCAGGGTCACCTCCGAGCCGAAGCGGCGGTACATCTGCGCGTACTCCACGCCGATATAGCCCCCACCCACCACCAGGAGATGCTCAGGCAGGGCCGTCAATTGCAAGGCACTGGTGGAATCGAGAAAGGGCACGTCCTCCAACCCAGCGATGCCGGGCATCGCCGGACGGGTTCCGGTATTGATGAAAACCTGCGCTGCTTCGAGGGCTTCCCCATTCACCTCCAGAGTGTGCGGTCCGGTGAAGCGGGCCTCCCCCCGGATCAGGGTGACGTTCGGATTCTTCTCCACATTGGTTTCCGCGCCCTGCCGCACGCTGGTCACCAGATCGTCCTTGCGCCGCATCACCTCGGGCAGATTCACCCGGACGGGTCCGGCGTGAACGCCCCAGTGGGCGGCCTCCCGCGCCAGGTGCGCCACGCGGGCACTGGCAATCAGGGTCTTGGTAGGAATGCACCCCCGGTTAAGGCAGGTGCCGCCCAGTTGATCCCGCTCGATCAGTGCGACGGAGCGTCCCTTGAAGCCCAGCTTGAGGGCCAGCGGCAAACCCGCCATGCCCCCGCCGATCACCACGGCGTCGTAGCGCGTCATGCCTGTTCCTGGCGGTCCAGACTCCGCAGAACGGTCCCGACATTGCCCAGACAGCAACTGCCCTGCGGGTTGTTGACCTCGCACCCACAGCGCCCGGCCTGCACGTGCGCGCGGATCGACGCTTCCAGCGCCTGATCCGTGCCCGTGGACGCGGCCTCTCCGAGGTCAGCCCGCGTGTGGTCAAAGCAGTAGCAAACCGGGACCTCAGGAGCCTGATCCTTCTGGAAGACCAGCACCTTGAGGTCTCCCGTGCCGTAGGTCTGAGACGGGCTGAAGTACACCACGTCGCAGGCCGGGTCCGGGCACAGCCGGAAGGTGTCTTCCGGCGTCAGTCGGGCCAGGGCGAGCGGGGTCAGGAGGGCTTTGAGGGTGATCAGGGGCACCGCTTTTCCACGGGTGCCACTGACTGGGCAGGACGTCACGTCCTGCCCAGGGGCGCTGGGGGCGCAGCAGTTGAGTTCCATGCCTGAAGCTAGAGTCTCCCCTCAGGGGGAGAGTCAAGGGGCCGGTGGATTCAGGTACACGCAGCCCGCTGTATCGCACTCGGGATCAGGGTGCGTCTGTGCATACGCCAGCCGCCCGGCGAGTTCGGCTTCCAACGCCTGGAGCTGGGTCAGGTGCTGGCGCACGGCCTGGAGATGCACCCGTAACTCTTCTTGGACTTCCGCGCACGGCTTGTGACCCTCAGCCCGCAGGCGGATGATGCCGGCGATCTCGCTGAGGGTAAATCCAACGTGCTGGGCGGAGCGGATGAACTGCACGCGCGCCACACTCTCAGCGGTGTACGTCCGGTAGCCGCTCTCTTTGCGTCGGTGTTCCAGCAGGCCGAGGTCCGTCCAGTACCGCAGGGCCTTGACCCCCTCGCCGGTTTCGGCGGCCAAGTGTCCGATGGAAAGCGGCGCGGGTTGAAGGGTCATGTCCCAAGTGTCGCAATTTTGCGGGCAGGGCATCGTGGGCTGCATTGCTCCGCACAGACTCGCATCCTGGTCAAGTTTGGCTGAACGTGAGCTAGCATTTTTCGCTGAAAGATCGCTTGAACCGCTTTCCCCAGGTGTTGCTTTCGCTTAGCGTACAAAAATTACTGGATCGTGTCTTGACCCCGAGTTGCGCGGCCAGTTGGGTGTGGTATGGGGCCAGTACCTGGACCAACGCCGAGTCTGGAGTGACCTCGCTGGCGAAGGGGGTGACGAAGGTGCTGGCCGCTTTGATCACGCTCTTGGTGGCCGGGTCATCGGTCAGGCTGACCCAAGCGTCCCCTTGCTCAGGTGCTCCAGGACCAGCGCGCCGCCGATGGTGCCGCTGGACTGAACGTTGGTGTGGTCTCCCAGGATCACATCGAAGCCCGTCAGGCCCTGGGCCAGGTCGATCAGGGAGACGCTGACCGTTCTGGCAGCGTCCTTGGCTTCCATGCCCATGCGGGTCAGGACCACGAAGGTCTGAGCGCCCTGCGCCTGGATGTCGATGCGGACCTGGATGGCGGCCACTGGGTCCGGGACCTTGAGGGTGCCGAAGGCGCTGGGCGACACCAGCGTGGGCACTTCGGGGTTGGTCAGGCCGCTCACCGCGACCGCGACGTTCACGCCACCGACTTCAAAGGTCTTGTCGGGGGCGACCGTGTTCAGGTTGCCGCTGAGGTTGCTCAGGTTGGCCGACAGGTACGGGAAATTCGCCTGGTCGATCAAACCCTGCAAAAAGGCCGTGCCCTTGTCGCAGTTGTGGTTGCCCAGGGTGTCAGCGTCGAACTCCATGGCGTTCATCGCCAGCAGGGCGGGCACCGCGTCGAAAAAGCTCGCCAGTGGCGGCGAGGCCCCGAAAGCGTCGTCCGCCGTGAGGGTCAGGGTGTTGGGATTCTCGGCACGGTCCTTGTTGAAGGAGGCACTCAGGACGGCTGCGCCGCCGTCCTTCGAGTCGATGCTCAGGGAAGCGAGCTCCGCGTGCCAGTCGGAGACGTTGAGCAGCTGGAGGGTCACGGGCGGTCCCGGCGGCTGCGGTGCGGGCGTGCAGGCGGCCAGAATCAGGGTCAGGGCAAAGAGCGAAACGCTTCTTGATTTCATCACGTCCTCCCGAGACTTCTGCAACGGCTGGCGGCGGTTCAGCCAACCAGCAGCGCTTCAGGGGACCACCACGTTGCAGGTGGACCGAAGCCACTGTGCCGGAGCCACACAGACGTTGAGCGGCGGATGGTCAGCCTGGCTTCAGGCGCAGGCGACTGGTCACCAGCCGGGCCACGAGTTGTGCCAACAGCATGACCACACTGCCCACCAGCACCCACTCGCCAAACTTCACATATGGCGTCATTCCAGTCGCCACATCGAACGGGACGCGGTAAGCGGCGCGCTCCCCCCGAGGCGCACGGAACACCGTCCGGCCCCAGGGATCGACCACGGCGCTGACCCCATCATTACCGGCGCGCAGCAGAAAGCGGCGGGTCTCGATCGCACGCAGGCGGCCCATCTGAAAATGCTGCTCCGCACCGGCCCCCCGGCCGAACCACGCGTCGTTGGAAATCACCACCAGAACAGTTGCGCCGGCCTGCACCGACTGCCGGGCCAGCGCGGGAAACACGGACTCGTAACAGATGCTGACGCCCGCGCGCAGCGCCCCCAGCGGCAGCACCGTGAGGGCCTTGCCCGGCGTGGTGTTGGTGTAGCCGGACATCCCCAGGCTTCCCAGCACCGCCCGGTAGACGCCGCCCAGCGCATGCTCAAACGGCAGGGTTTCCCCAAATGGGACCAGCACCCGCTTGTCTTGACGGCCCGTGACCTGCGCGTCCACGCCGTAGGCACTGTTGCGCACCTGCCCAGGAACGTCGCCCGGTGCACCGATGACCATCGGGACGTTCAGGCGCTGAAGGGTGGTCAGGGCCGCGGGTTCGGAAGGCGCCCGTGGGCTGGCCGTCTCGGGCCACACCACCAGTTGTGCTGGGCCGCTGGCCAGCGCTGCGCGGGTGAGATTTAGGTACAGCTCCCACTCCGCTGCCGAACGTCCCTGGGCTTTGACGCGTGGGTCAACGGCCCCCTGCACGAGGACAGCGGTGCGTGTGGGAGACCGTTCAGGTGGAAGTCCGCCCAGGCCCCAGGCCAGGCTGCCCAGCCAGACCAAGGCCAAGCCAACCCCGAGTGCTGGCCGCTGCTTACGCGTTCCCAAGCCAGCGAGAACGCTGGCGGTCAGGGTCACCAGCAGGGTCAACAGTGAGAGGCCCCCCAGGCTGGCAAGTTGGGCCAGCGGTCCGCTGGCGAGCGCGTATCCCGGCGCTCCCCAGGGAAAGGCGAACGGACCAGTGGTCCGCAGCGCCTCGGTCAGGACCCACGCGAAGGGCAGGATCAGCAGGGTGTGCGGCCCGAAAGCCCAGCGCGTCAGGGCCAGGGGCACGGCCCAGGTCAGTGCCGCTGCGGGCAACACCAGCACCGTGAGCGCGCCGCCAACGGGTCCCAGCACGTCCGCCATGCTCAGCGGCAACCAGCTCAGATGAACGGCAAAGAAGGCCAGGGCAAATCTGAACGCGCAGCGAAACGTCCTCCCAGCGTTTGCACTTCGGGCCAGCCGGCGATGCAACCAGGCCAGGGGCACAGGAGCCAGGACGGCAAACATACCCGAAAACAGTAGCCATCCCAGGAGGACGCCGCTCAGGCAGTCCCACAGCCACCCGGACCACCGGGGGGCCGTTGCGAGCTGGCGGATGTGTTGCGTCCTTGCAGCGAGAGTCACGCGCATGAGTCTGCCCGAGGTGCATTCAGCAACCGTAAAGTCCCCGGCCAGACGCAAATACGTCTCGCGCAGGCGTTCAGCCCCGCATGGGCATCCCTGGAAGCCGCGCCCGGTTGCCCGTCTCCTCAGCTGTTCAAGACTGCCGCCCAGTTCCATCTGCATGATGCCCATGGGCGCTGGACGGAGCGCGGCCACTTTACAGGGACTTAACACCGCCGCGGCACACTCAAGCATGCTTGCGCGACATCTGCCCGCCCTGCTGGCCCTGCTGCTCACTGGCACCGGGGCCGCCGCCATTCCACGGAGTATGACACTTCCCAACGTTGGACACGAGTATCAGGGACCTGACAACTGCGCGCCCGTGACCGCCCTGACCGTGTTGGGGTACTTCGGAACACAGGTCAGCCAGCGTCAAGCCGCCGCCGCCATGAAGGATTATGTGGGTGACCCGCAGGTTTCCAGCCTGGAACTGGCCGCCTACCTGGGACGCTTCGGACTGCGCAGCGTGATTCGCTACGCCGGAGACGTCGAGCGCTTGCGCGAACTGGTGGCCCAGGGCTTCCCGGTGGTGGTGCAGCAGCGGCTGCGGCTCGGCAGCAATGTGGCGCATTTCCGTACGGTGTACGGCTACAGCGCTGGACGCTTTCTGGTCAGTGACCCGATTCGTGGCCCATCGCTCCAGCTGAGCGACGCGGAGATGCTGGAGCTGTGGCGCTATTACAACGGCGAGTATCTGGTGGCCTACCGCCCTGACCAGGAAGCCCAGATCAGACAGGCGCTGGGGACGGATTTCAATGTGTCCGCCAACTGGAAGCACGCCCAGGAACACGGCTTGCAAGACGTCAAGGCGCGCCCTGGTGATCCCTATGCCTGGTGGGGGCTGGCCAAGGCGAACCTCCGCCTGGGGAATGCCTCAGTGGCGTCCCGTCAATTTAAGCGTGCGGTGTCTCTCGGCGTCCCAACGCTCTACTACCTGTACCGCCAGGAAGCGTTCGAGGCCTGGCTCAAGACCGGTCAGTTCACCGACATCCTGACGTTGACCCGCCGCGCCCTCAAACTCTACCCGGACAGCAAGGAACTCCTGAGTTTTCAAGCCCAGGCCAGCAAGAAAGTGGACCAGTGATCCCGCTGCGCGGGAACGGGCAGCTCTTTGTCTGGGCTAGCGTGAAGCAGTGGTACAGCCAAACGGCGTGTTGGATGGTAGCCATCGGGAAGCGGTGGCGGTAGGGCTGATGGGCGGTCACGGCGGGTCAGCCCCCCTGATCCAGTGAAGGCCACACCATCCACCGCATGCTTCTTGCAATACGTTCTCCAGTTCGCCTTTTTTGCGTGACGGCTTCGCCCACTCCAGAAGGGGACCGGCCGGTCGATTGGCCACTGTGCGGCCCGTCAGGGCGTCCTGCACGTCCGCTGCTCAAAGCGATCACGTCACCAGACCTTACAGCCTCTTTACACTGCGCCCCCACGCTGAAGCCATGAAACAGAGCGCACTGCTGCTGATCCTGAGCCTCACGCCCCTGGCCACGCCCAGATGACCATGCCCGGCATGAAGCACGCCACCACCATGAACGGCAGCCTGGAAACCCTGAAAGGTAAAGCGTTCGACTGCGCCTTCCTCTCCATGATGATCGTTCACCATCAGGGCGCAGGAGACATGAGCAAGACCGTCCTGAACAACGTCAGGGACCCCCGGGTCAAAAGACGGACTGCGGACATCATTGGCGCGCAGCAACAGGGAATCGGCCGGATGAACACCTGGTTAAAGACCCTCGGCGGCGTGGACAGGGGCGCGCAAACAGGAATGAACGCTGAAATGAAAAACATGGTGGCCGCCCTGAAAGCCAGCAAGAACAGCGACCATGGACTGGTGGAAGGCATTGCCGCATCACGCCAGCGCCATCGACAGGGCCAGCCTGGCGCTGCACAAGAGCGGCGAAGGGCGCGTTCTGGGTCTGGCCCGCAACATCATCCCGACCCAGGCCAACGCGATGTACCCTTACCGTCAGTGGCTGATCAAATGAGGGTTGTGATCCCAGGGCTGGGCGGAAGGCGGGCATGGCCCGCGTTCTGATCGTCGATGACGATCCGGCCATCCTCGAAATCCTGCACGCCTACCTGAGCGGCGAGGGGTACGAGGTTTTGCAAGCGGCCGGTGGTCATCAGGCCAGAGAGTTGCTGCCACGCGTCGATCTGGCGATCCTGGACTGGATGTTGCCAGAGGTCAGTGGCCTGGACCTGGCCCGCGAGGCGCGCACGGCGGGGCTTGAGCTGCCCCTGTTGATGCTGACCGCGCGCGGGGAGGAGGAGGACAAGCTGCGCAGCCTCGATCTGGGCGTGGACGATTACGTGGTCAAGCCGTTCAGCCCACGCGAGGTGGTGGCCCGTGTCCGCGCGCTCTTACGCCGCGCGGGTGTCCACCATGAAATTCGCAGCGGCGAGCTGGAGCTGGACCTGCGAACCCGCCGCGCCACACTGGCGGGCCAGAGCCTGGACCTCTCCAAACTGGAATATGACCTGCTCAGCACCTTCGCGCAGCATCCCGGGCTGGTCTGGAGCCGGGAACGGCTGCTGGAGCGGGTCTGGGGCCATGACTTTCCCAGCACCGCGCGGGTGGTGGACGTGCATGTCACGGGCCTGCGCCGCAAGCTGGGCGACGACGCTGAAGCTCCGCGGTTTATCGAGACCGTGCGCGGGGTGGGCTACCGCTTCATGGAGGCTGCGGAGGGGGGTGAGGGCGGCTGAAACTCTACCCCCGGCTGTTCCTGTCTCACCTGCTGGTGATCTGCATCGCGCTGGGGGCGGTGCTGCTGATCAGCGAGGTGCTGGCTTCTGCCTTTATCCGTCATCACGTCGAGCAGATGATCACGCTGATCGGCCCGGACGGCGCGTCCCTGCGCCCGGATCTGGAGCGCGGCGTGCGGCGCACCCTGAACGCGGCGCTGCTGGTTTCCTTGCCTTTGGCGCTGGTGGTGGCGGCCCTGACCGCGCTGTACTCGGCGCGGCGGGTGGTGCGGTCGGTGGAACTCCTGCGCGACGGCAGCCACGCCATCGCCACGGGCAACTACGAGCGAAGGTTGCCGGAAGAAGGTCAGGACGAGCTGACCGACGTGGCCCGGCATTTCAACCGCATGGCCGCGGCGCTCCAGCAGGTGGAACAGGGCCGGGTGGAACTGATCTCCAACGTGGCGCACGAATTGCGGACGCCCCTGTCGGCCCTGCGCGGATACGCCGAGGCCATGAAAGACGGCGTCATGACCCCGGAGGCAGTCTCCGGGGCCATCCTGCGCGAGACGGCAGCGATGGAACGGCTGGCGCAGGACCTGAGCGTGGTCTCACGGGTGGAGGCGGGCGCGGTGGAATTGCATCCCAGCGACTTCGCTCCTGACACCCTGATCGCAGATGCCTTCGAACGCTTTGTGGGTGCGTACGAGGAGCGCAGCGTGGCGCTGGTGCGGGTGGAATGTGGCGAGCTCCCGCAGGTCACGGCGGACTTCGAGCGGGCCTCGCAGATTCTCGCCAACCTACTAGGCAACGCCCTGCGGCACACGCCACGTGGAGGTCAGGTGACACTGGGGGCCGAACACCGGGACGGCGACGTGGTGTTCACGGTGGCCGATACCGGCAGCGGCATCCCCGCTGAACATCTGGAGCGCATCTTCGAGCGCTTTTACCGCGTTGACCCTGCGCGCACCCGGGGGGACGGAAGCGGCGTGGGCCTGACCATCGCCCGTGGACTGGCCACCCGCATGGGTGGCAGCCTGACGGTGAGTTCGTCTTCGCAGGGCAGCGTCTTCACCTTGAAACTGCTGGTGGCCCATCCTCACTGAGGGCCGCCAGGCTCCATTTCTAGTCCTTGCTTTCCAAGTCAGCGATCAATGCCTTCATCTCGGCGATCTCGCGGACCTGGGCTTCGATGATTTCGTCAGCCAGTTCACGCACGCGGGGGTCCTTGATCTGGGCGCGGTTGCTGGTCAGGATGGCGATTGAGTGGTGCGGGATCATGGCCTTCATATACGCCACGTCGTCCACCGTGGCCTGTGACCGGAGCAGCCACAGCGCCCCGGCAAACACGGCGACGCTGCCGAGCAGGATGCCTAGATTGACCCGGGTGTTCTTGTACATGTTCAGCATGTACCCGAGCATGATCACGGCCATCGTCGCGCCCATGTAGATCGCCATCCATACCCGCGTCTGGCTGAAGAACACATGTTCGAGCCGGTAGGTGTTCAGGTACATCAACCCGTACATCACGATGGTAGACGTGACGATCATGGCCGCAAAGCGGCCATAGGGGCTGCCCATTTTCCCCATCGGTTTTTCGCCTGAGCCCTGGGATGCTCCCTGGCGGTTCATGGATTCGTTCATCGTTGACTCCTTGACAGGAAAAACCGCCTGCCCACGTGCACCCTGTGGCAGACGGCGCTAACCTGCTCAGGCGGTCAGGCGCTCAGGCCGCCGAGCATCTTCTGGCACGCCTGCTCACAGCGGCGGCACGACTCGGCGCAGACCGCGCAGTGCTTCATGTCCATTTTTTCGGCATGCTGCTGGCATTCGTCGCCGCAAGCCTTGCAGGCCGCCAGGCAGGCCTGGAGCTGGGCACGGATCACGCCCATGTCAGGCTGGGTCTGACGCACGAGAACGCGTCCGGTGGTGGTGCAGATGTCGGCGCAGTCCAGGTTGAGGCGGATGCAGTGGGTCAGGTGCCCAGCGTGTTCGGTCTCGCCCAGGCAGGCGTCGGCGCAGGAGGTGCAGACCTGAGCACACTCGAAACAGGCCTCGATGCATTCGGTTAGGGCATTCATGTCAAAGGGCGACTGGCCAATCTGGGGATGCGTCTGCAGCATACGGGTCACGGCCGAGCTGGCGTTCTGGGTCATGGAAAAACCTCCGGGAGAATGGGCACGAAGTGGGCTGTTCACGAACCGTTCGCTCAACAGCGTAAGCAGCGGGGTGTTAAGCCCGTGTAAAGTGCCCGGTTCCCTCAATGCTGTCTCAAGACGGCGCAGGCTGAACGGGTGTGCGCCGGAGGCCCTGCAAGCGGTTCAGCGACGGCGCGTTCAGGCTCACACTGACCGTCCTGTCGCTCATCAGCAGGCCGGCTCGCTCCGGGCGCAGCAGGATGCCCGGCAAAACAAACAAAGCTCCGGCCGCGAAGGGAATGGCCGGTAGGGTGTCCCCAGCCGCCCAGAACAGGTTGTGTTTGATCTTGTCGCGCACCCGCCACGCCAGCGTCACGGCCTCACGACACTGGCCGGATCGCGACGGACCAGGACCACGTCTGCCGTCACTACCGCCACCTCCCCCACGCACGGCAAGGCCCACATCTGCCTGTACCGGCGCAGGAACATCGTTGACGCCGTCACAGAGGATGGCCACAACGCGGCCCTGGACCTGCAACAGCTTGATCAGCCCTGAGGTCTCTTCCAGCAATACGTCAGCCATCACTGGCTCCAGGCCCAGTTCGCGGGCCACGGCCTCAGCCATGCGCCGAGTGTTGTCCGTCAACATCACGGTCTGAATGCCCAGGTGATGCAGGGCCTTCACGGCCACCTTTACCGAAAGGCGCACCCGGTCCGACACCGCGACGAGGCTGACGAGCTGACCATCTGCGACGACGACCATGGAGCTCTTGCCGTCTGCCGCCAAGGTCTCGGCTACCCGCACCAGAGAACCGAGCGGCACCTTCTCCCTGGCCATCAGCTTGCGGTTGCCGATCAGGACGCTCCTGCCTGTCAGCTGTCCGGGCACCCCCTGTCCCGGCACCGACTCGAACTCCTGCACCTTGCTCAGCACCACGTCCTTCTTTGCTGCCCAGCGTGATCAGCATCCTGGATCAGAGGAGAGCGAAGCCGCCGTTCAGGAGAACTGGATTCAAGGTGCCTCCGCAGGAGAGACAGACTTCGGGTGCCACCCTGCTCAGTTCCCGTCACTCAGCACCCGTAAAGGCCTTGACGCCCTTCGCCATTGCCCTTTACACGAGCTTTACAGGGGAGCAATATCGTCAGGCCATGAAACGTAATCTTGTGATGACAGCGTTGTTTGGCCTGAGTACCGCAGGCCTGGCCCAAGGAATGGCAGGCATGGATCACAGCACCATGCCTGGGATGTCCTCCAGTAGTGGCATGACGATGAAGATGGACATGAGCAGCCTGGAGAAGCTCAAAGGCAAGGCGTTCGACCAGGCATTCCTCAGCATGATGATCCCCCACCACCAGACGGCGGTGGAGATGTCCCGGGCAGTGCTGCCAGTGAGTAAGGACGCCACAGTCAAGCGCTGGGCGAACGAGATCATCAAAGCCCAGAACAAGGAAATCAGCCAGATGAACACGCTGCTCAAAAGCTACGGTGGCAGTGACCTTGGCATGGCCAACATGATGAAAAAAAGCATGGGTGGCATGGCCGATATGGTCAAAAAGGCCAAAAACCCGGACGTGGCCTTCGTGCAGGGCATGATTCCGCATCACACGTCCGCCATTGACATGGCCACCATGGCCCTGGAGAAGAGCAGTAACGCCACTGTCCTCACGCTGGCCCGGGACATCGTGCGCGCGCAGGCCTCTGAAGCGCACGACTTCCGAGTGTGGCTGATGAAACGCGGCCTCTGATCCACCCCGCTGAGCAAACACACAGCGGCCCGGGACCTACTGAGGTCCCGGGCCGCCCTTCTTTCAGTTCATGGCCAGCCTGTCGGCCGCTTCATGTGTCTTACGCCGGCTTGAGGGTGTCGGCCAGATCGACAAGCAGCTCCTCGGCCCGTTCGTAGCCGGGCCTCAGATACACCATGGCAAAGGTTGTCCAGTCCTGGACCGCCCCCACTTCCTGATCGTTCTCGTGGAGCTTGAGGTGGGGGTACACCCCGTATTCCACGTAACAGCCGTAGCGCTCCGCGAGCTCTTCGAGCTGCTGGGTGTTCTGATCTGTCCAGGTCAACAGGTACGGCAGGGCGAAGCAGGGTTTGCCGCAGCTTCCGCCCAGGCCCACCAGAGGGAATCCGGCCACGCTCTGGGTTTCTTCACGGGTCCTGACACGTGCCAAGAAGGCGTGGCGGTCGCGGGCCACATCGCGGCTGGGGAGTTTTTGAGCGGCAATCCAGGGGCCAACAGTGAGTTTGCTCATCAGAGAAATCCTTTCAGAAAAAGCCGCGGGCGCTCAGCACCCGCAGCGCACCAGGTTCAGGCGTGGAGTGGTGAAGACGCAGCGGCCTGGGCCGGCACAGGGTCAGGCCGCACGGGCGGGCGGAAGCCGCGCAGGCGAAGGGCGTTGGTCAGCACGAAGACACTCGAAAAGCCCATGGCCGCGGCGGCCAGCACCGGGCTGAGCAGCCAGCCGAAGGCCGGGTACAGGACGCCAGCGGCAACGGGAATCAGGATGATGTTGTAGGCGAAGGCCCAGAACAGGTTCAGGCGGATGTTGCGCAGCGTCGCCCGGGACAGGGCGTAGGCATTGGGTACGCCGCGCAGATCACCGCTCATCAGGATGACGTCGGCGGTTTCCACGGCCACATCCGTCCCCGTCCCGATGGCCAGACCAACGTCTGCCTGGGCCAGCGCGGGCGCGTCATTGATGCCGTCCCCCACAAAAGCGACCTTCTGTCCTTTCGCCTGCAAGGCCTTCACGGCGTCACTCTTGCCGCTGGGCAGGACTTCAGCCAGCACCTCGTCGATCCCCAGCTGCCGGGCGATCGCGTGAGCGGTTCGCTGGTTGTCCCCCGTGACCATCGCGACCTTCAGGCCTTGCTGATGCAGGGCACGGACCGCTTCCAAGCTGCCGTCCTTGATGGGATCGGCCACGGCGATGATGGCCGCCAGCTGGCCGTCGACGGCGGCGTAGAGTGGCGACTTGCCCTGATCACCGAGCTGGTGGGCCTGCGCTGTGAAGGCGGCGGTGTCCAGCCCCAGCCGGGTCATGTAGCGGTCCGCGCCGACTTGGACGAGATGTCCGTTCACCCGCGCTTCCAGGCCGAAGCCAGGCACAGCTTCGAAGTGCTCCGGGGCGGGGACTGCCCAGCCTTCACGCTTCGCGGCCTCCACGATGGCCTGTGCGATGGGGTGTTCACTCTGCCCTTCAGCCGCCGCGACGAGACTGAGGACCTGCGTACGGTCAAAGCCGGCCGTGGTCACCAGATCGGTGAGTTCAGGCTTGCCTTTGGTCAAGGTGCCGGTTTTGTCGACCGCCACAACCTTCACGCCTTGCAGGCCTTCGAGGGCGCCGCCGTTGCGGAACAGCACGCCAAGCTCGGCCGCCTTGCCGGTGCCGACCATGATGCTGGTTGGGGTCGCCAGGCCCATCGCGCAGGGGCAGGCGATGATCAGCACGGCCACCATGTTGACCAGCGCGAAGCTCAGGGCGGTCTGCCCCCCGAAGATCATCCACAGCACGAAGGTCAGGGCGGCAATGCCCAGGACAACGGGGACGAAGACGCTCACGACCTTATCGGCGAGGCCCTGGATGGGTGGTTTGCTGCCCTGTGCTGTTTCGACGAGCTTGATGATCTGAGCGAGGGCCGTGTCCGCCCCGACCTTGGTGGCTTTGAAGGTGAAGGCTCCGTTCTGGTTGATGGTGCCGCCCACCACACCGGCACCGGCCTGTTTGTTTACGGGCACGGGCTCGCCGGTGATCATGCTCTCGTCGACGAAGCTGTTACCGGCCATGACTTCGCCGTCTACGGGGATTTTCTCGCCAGGGCGAACCGCGATCAGATCACCGATGAGCACTTCGTCGGTGGCCACCTCGACCTCGTGACCATTGCGCACGACCCTGGCCGTTTTGGCTTGCAGCGAGAGCAGCTTCTTCATCGCTTCGCTGGAGCGGCCCTTGGCGATGGCCTCGAAGTACTTGCCGAGCAGGATCAGGGTGATGACCACCGCGCTGGCCTCGTAGTACACGTGGGCCGTGCCTTCGGGGAACAGGCCCGGAGCGACCGTCGCGACCAGGCTGTAGAAGAAGGCGGCGGAAGTGCCGATCATCACCAGGCTGTTCATGTCGGGTGAGCGGTGAACCAGGCTTTTCCAGCCCAGGCGGTAGAAGCGCAGCCCAGGGCCGAACTGGACGGGCGCAGCGAGCGCCAGCATGATCCAGTTCAGCGTCTCCATGCTGACGTAGCCTGTCAGCCACATATGGACGGGCATGTACAGCATTGGCACCATGGCGATCAGCAGCAGGGGGATGGCGAAGACCGCGCTGAAGGTCACCGCGCGGCGCAGACCCTGCACCTCGCGCTCCCGTGCTTCGCGTTCCTGGTCGGTGCGGTCTTTCCCTGCTTCGCTTTCAAGGATCTCGTACCCGGCTGCCCTGACCGCCGCTTTGAGCTGTCCAGGACTGACGCTGGCTGGGAGGTACTGGATGCTGGCGCGCTCTGTAGCCAGGTTCACGTTGGCGTCCAGAACGCCATCCACTTTCTTCAAGGCGCGTTCGACCCGGCCGACGCAGTTGGCGCAGGTCATCCCCTGCACGCCCAGTTCAAGACTCCCGACAACAGGTTCATAGCCGACAGCCTTGACCTTTTCCATCAGGGCCTGCGGGTTGGTGAGGGTTGGGTCGAAAGATACCGTTGCCCGTTCGGTGGCCAGGTTGACGGTCGCGCTTTCCACGCCCTCTACCTTCTTCAGGCCTCTCTCCACCCGCCCGACACAGCTGGCGCAGGTCATGCCCTGCACGCCCAGTTCCACTGTTTTAGTCATTGCCTCTCCTATCCCCCTATGGGGGTATGAGGAAAGGCTACCTCAATTCGATTTGATGAGCAAGTCTATTAGCGGCACACTGGGACATTCGCCTAAATTCCTTCTTGACATCCCCCCTAGTAGGGTCTACCCTGTAGGCATGACGACTGAACTGATCGTGAGTGGAATGACCTGCGGACACTGCGAAACCGCCGTGAAGAACGCCCTGAAAGACGTGCCCGGCGTTGAGGACGTCCGCGTGGACCTGAAAGGTGGCTCCGCCGCCGTGGAAGGCAACGTCGATGCCCAAGCGCTGATCGCGGCCGTGACCGAGGAAGGCTACGGCGCCCAGGTTCGTCAGTAACGTGACGGCCACGAAGGACAAAACGGCCGCAGCCTGCCACACGCCGGCCGCCGGTCACCTGTGTATGCCCGAAGATGCCCGCTACCGGGCCGCCCGTCGCCTCAAAATCGCCCGTGGCCACCTGGACAGCATCGTGGCCATGCTGGAAAAGGACGACGCGTACTGTGTAGACGTGCTGCGGCAGCTCAAGGCTGTGCAGGGCGCCCTGAGCGGCGCCGGCGAGGTTGTTCTCCGTGGCCACCTGGAAGCGCATGTCGCGACCGCCTCCACCCGTGGGGACAGCGTCGAGATCGTTGAGGAACTGATGGAAGCCCTCAAGTACACCTGAGCGCCAACCGCCACCGGGCCAGTCTGAAGCGACTGGCCCGGTTCGCCTTGTCCTTACTTCGGCCAGAGGCGATTCATCCAGCCAGCCGGATCGGTACCCTCTCCCCGCACCCGCATTTCCAGGTGCAGGTGCGCCCCAGTACTCAGACCGGTGCTGCCGACCTCACCAACTTTCTGACCGCGCGTGACTTTCTGCCCTACCTGCACGGTCACGCGGCGCTGATGGAAGTAAAGGCTGGTCAGCCCGGCCCCGTGATCAATGACCACCAGGCCCCCACGGACCGGGTACATGCCTGCCAGGATCACGGTTCCATCGTTCACCGCCGTCACCATCGTGCCTGCAGGGGCCGGGTAGTCCGTACCGAAGTGGTAACCCACGGGTCCTCCCGCCACATACGTGCGGGGCTGACCGAACGCGCTGCTCTGCGCTCTAATCTTGACGGCCTCCTGGAAGGGCTTGGACCATACGGGAGCGGTACGCCGGGTATACGCCTGTTCGACTGCAGCATCTTCGGCTTCGCGGGCGGGGTCCTCGAGTTTGCGGCTGATGCTGGCAGGCAGGTTCAGGCGCTGAATCCGCTGGCCCAGACTGCTGACCGGCACACTCCGCTGAAGGCGCTCATTACCCACCTGGACTTCGAACATCAGAGGCGTCGTTTTTCCCAGCACCACGCGCCCCAGGACCAGGAATTCATTCCCAACCTGGACGGGGGTCAGGACCTCACCCGGCTGCCGGACATCTTCGCCAGTCTCACTGAGGAAGCGCACGCGCGCCTCACCAGCCCGTGGTCCGCTCAAGCGCAGTACGAGGGCGTCCCCCATCCGGAGCGTCGCTGGAGCGGTCACGGTCACGCCGGCCAGTGAGGCTGGTGCACTGGTGGGCGCCGGTGGAGGCGCAGTGACCCCCTCCCCAGGCAGCCGGAGGGTCTGGCCGACTTCGAGGGTGGTGCTCGTCAGGCCGTTCAGACGCAGCAGCTCGGCGACAGTGGTGCCCGAGGTCCGGGCCAGGCTGTACAGGGTGTCGCCCGCCTTGACGGTGTAAGCCCCCGCAGCTCCGCTGAGCAGGGCGGCCAACAGGCAGGCCCGGCGGAGCAGGCGGGTATGGGGGAGGGTCAAAGCTGGACGCGGTGAATCATGGGGGGTCATGAGTGGATCTCCTGAGGGGGCGGGGTCACAGGTTCTTGCGGAAGAACGCAATCGAGCGCTCAAGGGCGATGCCCAGGTTCCGGCTGAGGTCGTGGTTGTCGTTCTGGTAGGTGTACAGCGTGTGGGGTTGCCCGGCGGTCTTCAGGCCTTTGGCCAGCGCCTGCGAGAAACTGTAGGGCACGTGTGTATCGCCGGTCGCGTGGTGAAGTTGCAGGGGACGACCCCTCAGGTCCCTCAGAAACGCGTTTGGGGAGATGGCCTGATACGCCTTCGGGTTGCCCTCCGGCCGTCCGAGTTTGGCGAGCAGCTGCGCTCGCGGATCGCTGGCCGACGCGCCGCTCCCCCACTGGGGCAGGTCGTTGAAGAGCATGTCGTACGGGGCGACCACGCCTGCCCAGATCGCGCCGGCTTTGATGTCGGGATTGATCACCATGGCGCGCAGGATGATGTGCCCGCCCATGGAGTGTCCCCACATGCCCATGCGCGCCTTGTTGACGCCTGGAAGGGTCTTCAGGGACGAGAAGGCATTCAGCACGTCGGTGGTGTACTCCGGCGACCAGTACGCCGTACCGGCAGGGTTGCCCTGGGAGGTGCCGTGCCCACGGTAGTCCGGCTTCAGGACCACGAAGCCGGCCCGCGCGAAGGCGTCCACGTACGCGACGTAGCGTTCCGTGGTCCGGTACTGCTGGGGCGGGATGTACCCGTGGTTGAACACGATGGCCGGCCAGCCGCCTTTGGGAGGGGTGCCGGTGGGAACGGTCAGCAGGGCGTTGATGCGCAGGCCATCGGACTGGTACGACACGATGCGCCGCTGGTAGTTCGCGCCGGGCGCCAGCGTCTGACGGGTGGTCAGAGCGCTGCCCGGGTAGGGACGTGCCCGCATCCGTTCGATCGAGAGGGGGGAGTCACTGGCCTGTGCACAAGCCATACTGCCGAGACTGGCCATCAGCAGGGAGAAACGGATTGTGGACCACATGGAAACTCCTTTTTAGAGAAGAAAGGGCGGATCAAACAACGGAGTCGGGTTCCCAGCGTAGAACGCCCGTGTAAAGGTCGTGTAAGCGTTCCCAGAGCGAAGGGGCCGGGATCCCTGGTCTCTCTGTCGCCTGAATCACAGCATCCCCATCCAGGAGAAGCTGGATGAGGCCGCTCTGGTCAGCGACCTGCCCTTAGCGGTCGACCGGCCCGCGTTTGCAGACCATGCCGCCGCCACCCCGCCCAAAGACCGTTCTGGAGGTGAACGTCGGGGCAGCTTTCAGGGTTGCGGTGATGGTGCGCCCGGGTTCACGGGCGCAGACTGAGCGAAGCATGCCGCTCTGGTCGATGGTGGCGACGTCTGGGCGGCTGCTGGTCCAGAGCACCTCGCGGCTGACGTGACTGGGTGCATCCAGGAACGTGGTGTAGCGCTGGAAGTGTGGCCAGTACCCAACGACCATCAGGTTGTCGGAATTGACGCCTACGATGTGAAACTCCCGGATGACGGGTGCCCCTGGCACCGGTTGGAGCCGAGCCACCATGCGCGTGGGCTTCGAGGGACCACATTCGTCGTGGATTACCTGGATGTTCCGTATGGTCTGGGGTTTGTACCAACGGCGGTTGATCGTGACAGTGTAGAGAGTGCCGCTATTTGTAATCCTGAGCCAGGACTGGTCAGAGGCGTCCAGCCAGCTGAACTGTCTGAGCACCTGGCCGCTGCTCATTCTTGACGATGAGGTCCAGGGCTGGACGAGCGACACCTGGGCAGATCATCCCAGCTGGGGGTGTGGACGGGGTCTGGGGGGCAGCCGTCAGCAACGCGAACAGGGGGAGCAGGGGCATGCGTCAGGGTAAGGAGCGACCCTGAAAGCGGCCTGATAGGGCACGAACACCAGACTGGGAGATACAGGGCCCCGCTCGCCTCCTCTACGGGCCCCAGGTGGCGCCTCCATCCTGCGAGCGGTACACCTTCCCACTGCCGCCCACGGCGTACAGCTGACGGTCATTCTGTGGGCTGACCGCAACCAGGCGCGCGCTTTCCGGGAAGGGCAGTTTCTCCCAGGTGGCGGCCTGGTCCGTCGAGCGGAACACGCCAGCCCATCCAGCGAGGTACACGTGGCCGGTGAGGGGATGCACGTCGATGGCCGACGCAGCGGGAGCGTGCTGTGCCTGCTGCCAGGTGACCGCATCATCAGAGACCAAGAGTTGCGCCCCCAGCGCATAGAGTCGGGACGAGGGCCCGGCCGCGAGGGCCATGGCACTGCCCGTTACGGCCGTGACCGGCCGCCACGTCCGCCCGTCCGTGGTCCGGTACAGTCCGGCGCCGGCAAGGTTGGCATACCAGGTGCCCGGTGCGTCCGGCAGTACCGTGAAGCCGTGTATGTCGGTGCTGGGCAGCGTGCCGAAGGGGTGAGCCTGCCAGCTCTGCCCCCCATCCTGGCTGACCTTGAGCACGTCATGGCCGGCCATCACCAGCACCGGACCCGCTGGGGCGGCCGCCAGGGCCATGGCGTCTCCGGCGCCATTGGGTGCACTCCACGTGCGGCCTTCGTCGGTGCTGATGGACACACCCGCGTGTTGCCCGTACAGCAGGGTGCCGTCTGGCAGGACCCGCAGGGCGTGGAAGTCTCCCTCCAGGACCGTGGGGGCAGGGGCACGGATGCTTTGCCCCCACCAGAGTCCACCGCCAACGAGGCCCAGGATCAGAAGGGCAGCTGGAAGCCACGGTCCTCCGAGGCGAGGGCCACTGGACGCCGGGGGCACCGGGCGAGTTGCTGGCTGCTTCGTCACAGGAGCACGCCTTTCACGAGCGGGGCGCCATCACGTATGCCATGCCGCCTGCATGGTTCAGCCACAGCCGTTCGAAGACCGCCCGCGGGTAGGTGCGCTTTACACCAGTGTCGCTTTGAGCGGCTGGGTCGTTGACAACGGGGTTACCCTGCGCGTCGAAGCCGGTGAGCACCATCAGGTGGCCGTTCGACCAGGAGAGGGGGGCACCGGGCAGTTCTCCCGCGTTGAAGCGCACGCTCACCGCGAGCGGCAGGCCCTGCTGGAGGTAAGCTTCCGCTTCACGCAGGCTGCCCAGTCGGGTGACGAATGCCTGGAAGCCCTGAGAGCCGGCGTAGGCGGTGTTGAACGGCCAGTTCCCGTAGCCGTCGTAGGTCCGGTCGTACGTGGCTTTGGCGGCGTCGGGGACCCGCACCGGGCGGTTCCAGAAGCCCAGCAGCATGCTGACGCTGGTGGGGCTGCACCAGACTTCACCCCCACCTTTGTAGATCATCTGCGACAGTCCAGGCACCTTGAGAACGTTGTTCCACGAAGACGGCTGTCCTGCTTTGCCCTGGTCACGCAGGCGCAGAGCCGTGTCGGCTGTGTTGAACGACAGCAAGTGAGCCTGGAGGCCGGCGCTGAGGGTGGCACGGTACTGAAAGGCTGTGCTGCGGTACGGCAGGCTCAGGGTGTCGGTGTTGACCGTGCCGTCCGCCGTGGGGGTGACGCGGGCGCTGGCGCGGGGGCCGGCGGCACTCCAGGATCCGAAGCTGAAGTACCGGCTCCAGCGGCCGTCCGGACGACGCACCCGGACTTCGAGCTGAAGCGCACTTGAGCTTGGGCCCGTGACATTCCAACTGGGAATCAGTTCGTTGAAAGGGGCCACTTCGGCCACGTCACCGTCCAGTCGACCGGCCCGGACGGGGGGGAGAGCGGACCAGGTAGCCGGAAGGCCCGACTGTGCCTGGGCTGCCTGAATGCGGGGCACGGGCTGACCGTAGCTCGTCTGCTGGGCGTAAGGCGCGGCGGTCGCAGCGGAGCTGAGCAGCGCCCACGACAGGACAGTTCTGGAGAACTTCACGCGCATCAGGGTAGAACCCCTGTGTTGCCGTTGTGTAAAGGTCCTGACCTTCGGACGTGCGGGGAGCGCCGATACCCCATGGCGTTCTCCTCAAGACGGTCCTGAGGGAACCTCGAAAGCCTCCGGGGACGGTGACGCCACAGTGATGTCAGGGGCCCGGTAGACCAGCGTGGGGACCCGCCCGGCTGCTGTCGCCTGCGCAGAGGCGACGCGCCTCGCGACTGATGTGATCTCAAGGAGGCCCACATGACCCAGACGATCCAAGCCATGCTTCAAACCCATCCACAACCGGAACTGGCCTTTGATCCGCAGGCCCTGGCGGAGTGCATCGCCGCCTGCCTGGAATGCGCGCAGGCTTGTACTGCCTGCGCTGACGCCTGCCTGGGCGAGCAGGAACACCTGGCGCACATGGTGGGCTGCATCCGGCGGAACCTCGACTGCGCGGATGTATATGTGGTCACAGCAAAAGTGGTGTCCCGCCTGACCCACCCGGATCAAACCGTGCTGCGTGCCCAGCTGCAGGCATGTATGGCCGCCTGCGAGGCCAGCGGTGACGAGTGTGAGCGGCATGGTCGGGACATGGACATGAAGCACTGCGCGGTCTGTGCTGAGAGCTGCCGGCGTTGTGAGGCTGCCTGTGCCCGCCTGGTCAGCGTGATGGCGGCCTGAAGCCCAGGCCAGGCGTGGACCTCGGACTGAATTCCGGCGTGTCAGCGGGGACCATGGCCTGGTCTACTTTTGATTCAGAAAGGTCAACAAAGCCTGGGCGATGGCCTGCGCCATACGTTCCTGGTACGCCGGCTGAGCCAGTTTCGGACCTTCGACTGGGTGGGTGCCGAACCCGAGCTCAATCAAAATGGCGGGGGTAGTCGGGTTGCGGATGACGTAGAACGCGTCGGTCCGGACGCCACGGCTGACAGCTCCAGTGGCCCGGATCAGGTTGGCCTGGACCTGCTGGGCGAGCTGCCGGGAAAACGAAAGTTTGGCCTGCGCGAGGATGTCCCCCAGCATGCCCTGGGCGCTGCTGGTCATCCGCCGCGTGAGAGCCTCACCTGCCTGACCGCCGCCGTTCTCGAAGACCGCGGTGCTCCGTCCCTGGCCGGCCATGGGCTGACCGAAGTAGAACGTCTCAATGCCCTGGGCGTTTGGTCCCGAAGCGTTCGTGTGGATGCTGACAAAGGCACTCACGGTCCCGGTGGTGGCCAGGCGAGAGCGCATGTCCAGGTCCACCTGCTTGTTCAGGCTCAGGTGGCGGTCGGTGCTGCGCGTCATGATGACGTCGACTCCGTGCTCCCTCAGTTTCTTGCGCACCAGCAGGGCGACGGCCAAGTTGACGTCCTCTTCGCGCACCCACTGGCTGGCCATCCCGGAGTCGTTGCCCCCGTGCCCTGGGTCGAGCACCAAGAGCGGCCGGTTGAGGGGCCTGGTGCTGGCCGGGCGGGTCACGGCGGCAGGTGCCGGCTTGGCCACTGTGGGCTTGATGGCCGGGACCTTTGCTGTAGTGGTGGGCTTGGCCGGCACATTTGCGGTGCTGGTGAGCACGTCGATGACCAGGCGGGCGGGCTGGCCCCCGGCTGCGGGCAGCACGGAAACTTTGGCTTTGGTGTGTCCGGGCGCCAGGGTGACGCGCACAGTGCGGCCCTGGACGGCGTACGCTTTCACGCCTACGAGCGTCAGGGCTCCGCTTTCGGAAGGCAGTGCGGCCCCGAGAGTGACTGTGGCCGTCTGGCCGGTCACCTTCAAGGCTGCGGTGGTGGGGGCGGGCAGCGGGAACACCAGGCGGGAGTAGCCCTCGTGGATCCCGAGGCGTGGGGCCGCCACGGCCGCGGCAGCGAGGGTCAGGGTGACCAGGAGCCCCAGGAACCACTGGGAGGGTCTAAAGGGGGGCCGTTCCGAATGGGCTGCGGGCGAGCGCCTTTTCAGGCTCACGAAGGGAACCTCAACGGCGTCGAATCAGCAGGGGGCAGCAGCACGGGCCCAGTGTAAGGGCCATTGGCCGGGTTCAGAGCAGCATGGAGATGACCTTCTGACCAACAAGATTCTCAGGGAACCTTTACAGAGGCCTGAAACGGTGAAGGCACCGCAATGACGGATGGGGTGGCCTGCGCGCAGGTCAGAGGTCCTGAGTCATTGCCTGCTGAGGGGCACCCCGCCTGCTTCACCCTTCGCGCTGACGCCCTGATGAATCGCGCTGTGGGACCACCCGTCGAATCCCTTTCTGCGTTTCTTCGCCCAGGATGACGGCCAGGGCCACACGGTCAGGCACATGGTCCAGGATGGGGAGGACCCGATCAGCCTGGTGTCGTCCAGCAGGGCTTTCATGTCCTTCAGAGGCTTTTTCACTTCTATCGGCTTCCTGTAAACGGTTGAAATCACCTTTCCGTTGTGGCTGCCGGTCAAGGGCTGGACACCTCGGCCAGAGTTCCAGAAGTCCTTCGCCTAAAGCTGTGAGCAACCTGAAGGCGCCAGCAAATCAGGAAGATCCAGTCAGACCACACGCGGTAACGGTGTCGTAACACTCCGGGCAGAGACTCATGTCCACGGTGAGTTTCAGGTCACAGACCACCCCTGGCCAGACCACGAACCGTCTTCGCATCTGAAGTCAAAAGAGGTTGGTATGACCAGTATTGCAATCCCCCTCTCAACGTCCATCCTGAATCCGACTGAACTCCAGCACCTGGACGCGTACTGGCGGGCCGCCAATTACCTGTCCGTGGGGCAGATCTACCTGATGGCCAACCCGCTGCTGCGCGAACCGCTCACCCTGGCCCATGTCAAGCCGAGATTGCTGGGCCACTGGGGCACCACGCCAGGACTGAACTTCATTTACGTGCACCTCAACCGGCTGATCCGCGAGCATGACCTGAGTGTGCTGTACGTTGCTGGCCCGGGTCATGGTGGCCCCGGCCTGGTAGCCAACACCTACCTGGAGGGCAGCTACAGCGAGCTGTATCCGGGCATTGGAAGGGGCGAAGAAGGGCTGCGTAACCTCTTCCGGCAGTTCTCGTTTCCCGGCGGCATTCCCAGCCACGCGGCGCCGGAGACCCCTGGGTCCATCCATGAGGGTGGCGAACTGGGCTACAGCCTGTCCCACGCCTACGGCGCTGCCTTCGATCATCCGGACCTACTGGTGGCCTGTGTCATCGGCGATGGCGAGGCCGAGACGGGGCCGCTGGCGGGCAGCTGGCACGGCAACAAGTTCCTGAACCCAAAAACGGACGGAGCGGTGCTGCCGATCCTCCACCTGAACGGCTACAAGATCGCCAACCCGACCGTGCTGGCCCGCCTGGGCCACGAGGAGCTGGACGCTCTGCTGCGCGGCTACGGCCACGCGCCGTATTACGTCGAGGGTGATGACCCGGCCACCATGCATGAGCTGATGGCCCGCACGCTGGAACAGGTCCACGCCGACATCACCGCCATTCAGCAGCGGGCACGAGAAGAAGACGTGCAGGAACGCCCAATCTGGCCGATGATCGTGCTGCGCAGCCCCAAGGGCTGGACCGGCCCAAAAGTCGTGGACGGGAAGCCAGTGGAAGGCACCTGGCGGGCGCATCAGGTGCCGCTTGCCGGCCTGAGTACCACTCCAGAACATCTTCGGCAGCTGGAAGACTGGTTGCAGAGCTACCGCCCGGAGGAGCTGTTCGACAAGGCCGGGGTGTTGCGTCCAGAACTCGCAGCGCTGGCCCCCAGCGATGAGCGCCGCATGGGGATGAATCCAGTGGCGAACGGGGGTTTGCTGAGGCAGGACCTGAACCTGCCAGCCTTCCGCGAGTACGCCGTGGCCGTTCTCCAACCCGGTTCGGTGGACGGCGAGGCGACGCGCGTGATGGGTGCCTTCCTCCGCGATGTCATGAAGCAGAACACAACCACCTTTCGGCTGTTCGGCCCTGACGAGACCGCGTCCAACCGCCTGGACGGGGTGTACGCGGCCAGCGGGAAGACCTGGATGGAGCCGTTGCTTCCCACTGATGAGCACCTCTCACCGGAGGGCCGGGTGATGGAGGTGCTGAGCGAGCATCTCTGTGAGGGCTGGCTGGAGGGATACACCCTGAGCGGGCGCCACGGTCTGTTCTCGTGCTATGAGGCGTTCATTCACATCGTGGACTCGATGGTGGGGCAGCATGCCAAATGGCTGGACACCAGCCGGGACATTCCCTGGCGGCGTCCGGTGGCCTCGCTCAACATCCTGCTCACGTCGCATGTCTGGCGGCAGGACCACAACGGTTTCTCGCACCAGGATCCAGGCTTCATCGACCTGATGATGAACAAGAATCCAGGAGTGGTGCGGGTATACCTGCCGCCAGACGCCAACACGCTGCTGTCGGTGACCGATCACTGCCTGCGCAGTTGCCACTACGTGAACGTCATCGTGGCCGGCAAGCAGCCCGCACCGCAGTGGCTGGGTATGGACGAGGCCGCAAAGCACTGCGCGGCTGGTCTGGGCATCTGGCCCTGGGCAGGCACGGAGGGGGTCAGTACTGGTGCGGGAGAACAGCCTGACGTGGTGATGACCTGTGCAGGCGACGTGCCCACCCTGGAGACGCTGGCGGCGGTGAGCTTGCTCCGCGGCTTCTTCCCCGACTTGAGGATCCGAGTGGTGAACGTGGTCGATCTGATGACGCTACAGCCGGAACGTGAGCACCCCCATGGCTTGTCCGACGCCGCCTTCGACCAGCTCTTCACCACCGATACACCGATCATCTTCGCCTATCACGGCTACCCCTGGCTGATCCACCGCCTGACCTACCGCCGCGCCGGCCACCCCAATCTCCACGTGCGAGGCTTCAAGGAGCAGGGTACGACCACCACGCCCTTCGATATGACCGTGCTGAACGATCTTGACCGCTTCCACCTCGCCATTGAGGTCATTGACCGCGTGCCCCGCCTCAACGACGTAGGCGCTGAAGTCAGGCAGCAACTTCTGGCCAAGCTCGATGAGCACCGCGCCTACGTTCAGGAGACCGGAGATGACTTACCGGAAGTGAGGAACTGGCGCTGGCCAGGAGGCGAGATGACTGAGCTGCCTGAACACAAGTGAGCTGAAGAAGTGTGGCCCGGACGGGATCGCGAGCCATACGGAATCGAATTCCACAGCAGAAGGCAACCAACGATGTGGAATGGCCATGACATGGGTGGGGCCTGGGGATGCTGCTGGTTTGGGCGCTGGTGGGCATCGGTATCGTGCTGCTGCCGAATGACCTGAGCACGCCTCAAGAAGGAACATCAAATGGAAACACAATCGCGTCATCCAGCTGTGCTCATCTTCTCAACTTGCGGTCTGTGGATGAGTGGACTGGGCCTCTATTTCGCTTTTAAGCGCCCTCCTCTGCTTCCAGAGGATCTCCGGTACATGGACGTTCGCCCAGACCAGATTCAAGAGGCCATGCCTGGATTGGCCCGGTGGTTGCCACGCGTGTTCAGGGTGATGGGGGGGTTCATGTTCGGTGCCGGGGTCCTGACCTTCTGGGTGGCCAGGGAGGCTTCTCCACAGGAGAAATGGACCTGGCCCGTCCTGGCACTGACTGGTATGTCCACGGTTGGGACGATGAGCGTGACCAATTTCCGTCTCAAGTCCGATTTCAGGTGGCTGTTGTTGATCCCCGCACTCCTCTGGGGAGCTGGGCTGGCCTTGATGTTCCCGCGGCACGCTGCGAAGGCCTGAGATGATCAACAAACACCTGTTGGTTCTCCTGACCTCTGTGTTCGTGGTGATGATTGGACTTGGCATTACGATGCCGGTGCTGCCCTTTTACGTTGAGCGGCTGGGGCTGGCCTCGGGTGTTTCGCGTGAGATCATCGTCTTGCACGTCACGTTACTGACCGGTGTCTACGCGCTGATGCAGCTCCTCTTCGCGCCGGTGTGGGGACGATGGTCTGACCGAGTCGGCAGACGGCCGCTCATCCTGATCGGGGTCGTTGGTTTTATCGCTGCGCAGGTCATGTTCGGTCTGTCTACTTCCCTCTGGACGCTCTATGCAGCGCGCGTCCTCGGCGGCATTCTCTCCTCGGCGACTTTGCCGGTGGCGGCGGCGTATGTGGCTGACCTGACCAGTGACAAGGAACGGGTGCGGGGGATGGCCTGGTTGGGTACCTCAGTCAGCCTCGGTTTCGTGGTTGGTCCGGCACTTGCGGGAGTTCTGTCGCGTACGGACCTGCACTTCAATGCCCGGTATGGCCACATCAGAGTTGACAATTTTTCGGTGCCATTCTTCGTGGCGGCGCTGCTGGGCCTGATGACCGTGTTCATGGCGCTTCGGTGGCTGCCGGAATCTTTGCCCGTCGAGCAGCGCCGAGCGCCCGGGAGCAAGACCCGCACGGACTGGCGAGGTCTCCGGCCCCTGCTCGGGCTGGCGCTTGCCGGCCAGTTCGGACTCGCGGTGTTTGAGGCGACGTTTGCCCTGTACGCCCAGACAAGGTTCGAGTACGGGCTCGCTGAGGTTGGAGTCATTTTCGTGGTGTGCGGGCTGGTGATGGCCATCTTTCAGGTTGGTGCGGTGGGGTTCCTGGCCGGTCGTGTGCGCAAGATCTACCAGGTTGGGGTGGGTTTCGGCCTGATGGGGCTGAGTCTGCTTCTGCTGGGGACCGTCCAGTCAACACCTGCCGTGATCACCCTGGTGGCCCTGCTCGCTCTCGGGACGGCCTTTGTCTCTCCGAACCTCGCGGCCCTGATCTCTCAGGGTGGTGGACAACACCACATGGGTGCGGCACTGGGCATTCAGAACGCTGCAAACAGCCTGGGTCAGGTGCTGGGTCCTCTGTTAGGGGGTGCCTTGTTGATCTGGCAGGTGCACGCGCCTTACGTGTTCACTGGTTCTGGATTGCTCCTCCTGGCGATGGTCCTCGGCTGGAGATCGGTCAGCAGGCCGCTCTGGGGGGAGAGGCCACTCCGCCCAGCTGGTCCTGGTTGAAATCCCCCCATGGGGGGTGTAAGGTGACACCAAGAGAGTCTGGGTGGAGGTTAGTCCTGAAACTCTCTTGCGATACCTATTTTGGCTAATAAATCGGGCTATTGAAAAATAAGGTCAGTCAAGAGTCCGACAGTCAAAGGGGTTGTTAAATGCGGTTCCGTCCAATCCTCCCCCTGGGGTATGTGGTCTTGGTGTTTGTTCGTCACCTTGCACTCTCCCCTCCCTGGTAACGGAACCTGGACACCGCCCGGTGACGCTGACGAACAGCTCTCAAGTACGGCAGGAGCGAGATGACACACAACCACCCTCAGTCCGGCACCCACGCCTCAGGCGCCCACCTTCCCATCAAGGTCCTGGAAGTCGCCTTCGGCAATTGTTACAACGGCTCAGAATTCGCGGACCTGGAACGTCGCCTGTCGCAGGTGCCGGGCGTCCAGAGTGTGCACCTGGACCGGACCCGGGCGGTCGCGCACCTCGGGTACGACCCGGAGGTCCAGACCGAAGCCGGCTTGCGCGCTCATCTTCACGAGACCGGGTATGACGGGAAGTGCACCGACTGCGCTCCGTCCGCCGCCCAGCCTGGCCAGCCTGCACATCAGCATGAACACCCGAATCCAGCCGCGCCCCATGACCACTCGGCAATGGCACAGGGCGCCTCCGGTGATCATGCTGGGATGATCCAGGACGAGCATGCCGGGCACGGTGCCCACATGGTTGATGACATGCTGCGGCGCTTCGTGATCAGCCTGATCCTGACGGTCCCAGTGGTGCTGTTCTCACCGATCGGCACGGTCTTCGGGCTCTCCGGCATGCCACCGTTCGGTTGGTCCATGGCGTGGTTCGGCCTGATCGTCGCCACACCCGTGGTGTGGTGGGGTGGCTGGCCGTTCATCAGTGCGGCCTGGCGCGCCCTGAAGCAGCGCGAAGCCAACATGATGACGCTGATTGCCACCGGCATCCTGGTCTCCTGGGTGTTCTCAGTGTACGCCACCCTATTCCTTGGGGGCGCCGAGGTGTTCTTCGAGGCGGCCGCCATGTTGACCACCCTGTCGCTCCTGGGGCACTGGTTGGAGATGCGCTCACGCTTCGCCACCGGCCGGGCGGTGGAAGCCCTGCTGAAGCTGGCCCCCACCACGGCGCGGCTGGTCCGTGATGGTCAGGAGACCGAAGTGCCGCTGGAACAGGTGGTGGTCGGTGACGTCCTGGCCGTGCGTCCCGGGGACCGGGTCCCGGTCGATGGGAAGGTCGTCTCCGGAAGCAGCTTCGTGGACGAAAGCATGATCACCGGTGAGCCCATCCCCGTCGAGAAACGGCCCGGGACGCCCGTCACTGGCGGCACGGTGAACCAGAACGGTGCTCTGAAGGTCCGGGCCACCGCGGTGGGCCGTGACACTGCCCTGTCGCGCATCGTGCAGCTGGTCCAGAACGCCCAGGCCAGCAAGGCGCCCGCGCAGCGCCTGGCTGATCAGGCGGGGAAATACCTGGTGTTTGTGGCACTCGGCTCCGGTCTGATCGCCTTCCTGGTGTGGTTCTTCCTGGGAGAGAGCGTGGTGTTTGCGCTGACCGCAGCAGTCTCGGCCATCGTGATCGCCTGCCCGGACGCCCTGGCCCTGGCGACACCGACCGCCATCACGGTGGGTGTAGGGAAAGGGGCCCGGGAAGGCGTGCTGTTCAAGAACGCCACTGCCCTGGAAGCCACCGCGGGCGTCAACACCGTGGTGTTCGACAAGACGGGCACGCTGACGGAAGGGAAACCAGCATTGACTGACCTGGTGCCTGCCCCGGATGTGAGTGAACAGGACCTGTTGCGTTTGTCGGCGGGGGCGGATCAGCCTTCCCAGCACCCGCTGGCCGAAGCGATCGTGGCCGGCGCAAAAGAACGAGGCGTGGAGGTCAAAGCCCCGGCGCAGTTCGATTCGGTCCCTGGCTACGGGGTGGTGGCCACGGTGGACGCCCGCCGGGTGCTGCTGGGCAACCGCAAGCTGATGGATCGGGAAGGTATCGACGTGGGGAACTTGCCGGAGGTGGCCGAGCGGTTGGCCGCGGATGGCAAAACCGCGATGTATGCGGCCGCCGACGGACAAGCCCTGGGCGTCATCGCGGTGGCTGATCGGATCCGGGAAACGGCCCGGGTGGGGGTCCGGGCGTTGCATGACGCGGGCATCCAAACAGTGATGCTGACCGGGGACAATCGCCGGACGGCGGAAGCGGTGGCCCGTGAGTTGGGCATGGACACGGTCATCGCGGATGTTCTGCCGGAGGACAAAGCCAACCAGATCAAGGCGTTGCAGGCTCAAGGGCGGGTGGTGGCCATGGTCGGGGACGGCGTGAACGACGCCCCGGCCCTGGCGCAGGCAGACGTCGGGATCGCGATCGGCGCAGGCACCGACGTGGCCGTGGAGACCGCCGATGTCATCCTGGTCCGCAACAACCCGGCGGACGTGGCGGGCGGCATCAACCTGGCCCGGCGGGTGCGGAGCAAGATCAAGCAGAACCTGTTCTGGGCGGCCGGGTACAACGTGCTGGCGATTCCGTTCGCGGCCGGTGTGCTCTACCCGAGCTACGGCATCCTGTTGCGGCCGGAATGGGCGGCGCTGCTGATGAGCGCGAGCACGGTCATCGTCACGGTCAATGCCCTGCTGCTCAACCGGGTTCAGTTCGCTCGTCCGAGTGGGCCAACAACAGGGGAAGGGACGGCCGGCTCGCTGCCTGCTGCGGTTCGCTAGGAGCAGCTTCCGGAGGGTTCCGTTCACTTAACCCAACGGGAGCGGAATAGCTCAGCAGGGGGTTTGGTTGTCAAGCCCCTGCTGCATCGCCTCTCGTCAGAGGAGCAGTGCTGATGTTTGGTGGTTTCGTCTAAAGGCAGCGGGGAGTGTCGTTCAGATATGGCGGTGAAGATTTGAGACTCGGCGTGCAGCGCGAAGAATTCCTGCGTTAGGCGGACAAAGAAGGACTTGGCCGTCGCGGTGTCCCTGGAGAAGGACGACCAGCATGTCCCTGTATTCCAGGGCGGCCCGCCACAACCAGTGCCCCACTCCACCAACCTTGACGGAGGCCTCGCCCAGAGGCCACCGAGAACCCCGGCAGGGTTCTCAGTGGCTCCCTTCCTCGGTAAGGAGTGGCGCGAATATGATGTTCCACTGCCCTCGGGTCTCATGGCTGACCCCAATGCCGCGCTCGTGGAACAGTTCCAGCACGTTACGCTGGCTGAGAGGCAGCGGTGATCTAGCCGTAAGGTGTAGCCGATGATGCGGCGGGGAAAACGGTGTTGGTAAGGCTTCCGTCAGTCAAAACTGACCAGCCTACCGGCGTTCACTTGCCAGAACCCTGCAACCCTGCTGTACGCCAATGGCCGAGCCGTGTCGTCACCCCGCTCCGGTCTTCACCTGCCACCGCAGACCGTCACGGGTGGCCACCGCGACACCCTGCGGCGGCCAGAAGGGCGTCCCCTGTCCTACGCCGTGACTTCGTGGAAAGGTTCGTGGGTCACGCGTTCCGGGAACCGGCGCAACGTGTTCGCCAGGGTGATGCCCTGCGAGCGGTGACACCCCATCGCCCGCAACTTTTTGGTGATAAACAGGCTCACGTCATGGATTCGGTTCGGCGGGAGATATCCAGGCAGAACAGTGCCCAGCAGCTCTGCTTGCAGGGCGTAGTACCACAACCGGGGACGCGTCCGGGGCGGCAGGGCGTCCCACACCGCCTTGACCGCCTGATGGGTGGCAACGTGATCGGGATGGCCGTTGAGCCCATCGGGCGGAAAGGTCAGGACGATTTCCGGCTGACACCTCGTGAAGGCCTCACGTACCACCCCGGTGACCTCTGAGAGGTGGGCACTGATCTCTCCATCCGGGAAGGTGTGCTGCTGGTGCCAGCTTCCCGCCTGCTCCCAGAGGCCCAGGGTGGTGAGGCAGGTCTGGAGTTCGTGACGCCGCAGTTCGGCCAGTTCCGCACGGCTTTCACACAGGCCGAGGTTCCTGCCGGCGTCCCCCAGGGTCAGGGTCACCAGGCCGCACGGCTCGTCGCGTGCCAGGACCTCCAGGATCGTTCCACCGGACCCGAAGACCTCGTCGTCAGGATGGGGCACGATCACCAGGAGCTTGAGCTGCGTCATCCCAGGAGCATAGGTCAGGGGCGGGCCCCGGGGGCCGGGGAGTCAGACCACCCCCGCTGCACTTCCTCTTGGGTCCGCGCTCCCGAACCGGCACTCCGTTACCCCACCCTCCTCAGTTCCAGGAGTCCCCAGGACGATCACCGTTCACGTCCGTCCCGGCCGCATTTGGGTTCCGTCACCCCAGCGATGACCCCCGCCGCCCGGCGGATCCGCCGGGCGGCCCGCGCCTGGCTGACCCAGAGCGCCTCTCCGGGCCAAGCGCCACGGTGGACGGCGTGATGCATTCCATGCTCCTGCTCCCGCTCGCGCGGCGTGACGACGCCAGCAGCGACGTGGCTTTCGAGCTGTTGCCGCGCGCGCAGCTTGGGGCCGCTCAGCCGGACTGATCCGCTGGTCCGGGTGTGGTCCGCTCATCCAGACCTGCGCCCAGCCGTCCCCGGTGGCTGAGCCACACGCCGGCCAGCAGCGCCAGCGCCAGCCCGCCCCCCAGCACGAAGGCCTGATCCGGGAAGCGGATGCCCAGGAACCCAGCCACCGGGTACGCAAACGCCCACCACAGGTGACTCCACGCGAAGTGCGCGCCGTACACCCGGCCCTGCGCGGCCTCCTCGGTGCGCTCGGCGAGCAGCGTCTCGGTGGGCAGGTTGACCCAGTTCTGGCCGACGCCGGCCAGCAGCCAGAACGCCATCAGCCCGCCCAGCGGCACCAGATTCCCCGGCAGGATCGCCAGGCTGGTGATCAGCGCGCCCAGCGCGATGAACCGCGTCAGCGGAATGCGCTTCCCGGCGGCACCGACCACCAGGGACGCGGCGGCGGCCCCCAGACCGTAGGCGGCGATCACCCATCCGTACTCGGCTTCCCCGAGGCCCAGGCCCCCCTCCACGCGCGAGATGGTCACGGTTAGGATCAGTGCCCCCGCCAGCGCGGCCACCAGTTCCATCAGCAGCGCGAAACGGATCGGCGGATCGCGCCACAGCCGCGCGGTGCCGTCGCGCAGGTCGCTGCGGGTGCTGCGTTCTGGTGCGCCAGCGTCCTGGGTGGCCCGCAGGGCGGGCAGGGTCAGGATCAGCAACCCGGACATCAGAAAGCTCGCGGCGTCCACAACGAACAGGGCCCGTGCCCCCAGCCACGCGGCCAGCAGCCCGGCCAGGCCGGGGCCAACGATCCCCAGCAGTTCGGTAGTCGCGCTGGACAGCGCGAACGCCGAGCGGGCGTCGTCACGGCCCACCACCAGCGGCACGGTGGCCTGGTTGGTGGGCGTGAAGAAGGCCGTCAGGGCGTTGAGCGCGACCATCAGGACGTAGATCTGCCAGACTTGAGTCACGAAAAACATCAGACCGATGACGACCATGCGCCCGAAGTGGCAGGCGACCAGGACGGTGCGGCGGTTGACCCGGTCAGCCAGGACGCCGGCCAGGGGGCTGAGCAGCACAAAGGTGGTCACGCGCAGGGTCAGGGCGACGGCCAGCACCGCCGGGGCCTGGTCTGGCCCGGCGAGCTGCGCGGCGAGCAGGGCCAGGCCCACCCAGGTCAGCGCGTCGCCGATCTGACTGATGGTCTGTGCCGCGTACAGCCGGGCAAAGCGCGGGTTGCTCAGGGCACCGAACAGCGCCGGGGGATTCACGATGCCTCCCCGGTGTTGGCGGTGTCGGCGTTCTGGTTGTGAGCGCTGTGCCCAGGCAGACCGAGGCGGTGATGCTGGGCGTGGCTGAACGCCTGGGTGAGCAGCCCCACCAGGTGGCTGTCCGCGAGACGGTACTGCACGCGCGGGCCGTTCCGGCGCGGGATGACGAGACCAGCGTGACGCAGCACGCCCAGATGCCGGCTGACGGTACTCTGAGGCTGATCCAGCAGCCCGGTCAGCTCACCAACCGCATGTTCGCCGTCCTGGAGGGCCAGCAGCAGGGTCAGCCGGGTGGGGTCAGCCAGCGCCTGGAACAGTCCGCTGACGTGCGCGAGATCGGCAGGGTTGGGGGGAAAAGACAGGGGGTGCCGGTGCATGGGGGCAGCATATCCGGTTATGCGGAATAGCGGAAAGCAGAACTAATCTTCAGGGACATTGCGCCGGTGCGTGTTCCACTTCAGATGCTGAGCCTCCCCGCCTCCCTGCTGACGCTGCTGGCCACTTCAGCGCTGGTCGCGCCACACCTCTGTCCTGAGAACAGGTTAACCGACAGCAAGGCAAATTGCAGGCCATAAATGCCTACCCCACACAGACCACAATCATGAGACGGCTCTTGCAGGACGAACCAATGGGCTGATCAGTGTCCAACACTGATAGCAGACTCCAATCGCCCCATGATGAGGTGCTGTGCTGGATGACCCAGCCACAGGGTCCATAACGGCGTGACTTTCGAAACCAGCACCTGAAAACCAAACTTGTGGTACAGCCCCACCGCCGCCTGATTCTCGGTGGTGGTGGACAGTTGCACGCCAGGCACCCCCCGTTCCGACAGGGCCAATAGATACGCTTCAAGTGATTGTTCGCCTAGCCGGAAACCACGCGCATCTGGCAACAGATTGATGTGCAGGTGAGCCGGGTACTGTGTCCAGTCCGCATGTGGCGAGGCAAACCGGGCAAGCCGCAGCAGATAACGCAGGCAAAGCCACAGCTTACCCACCGGAGGGAGTACTGACCACGCCGTTCTCAGCACCGAGCGGGTCATGGCACGCCGGTAGAGCAATTGGCTGGTACTTCCCAGGATATACCCCACCGCCTGCCCATCTAGCACGGCCATAAACCCAAACGCGTTCGCCTGAGCAAAGTACGGCCCTATCCATAACAACTCGAAAAGCCGCTGTGCAGGAAAGTACCGTGCTGCGCTCTCACCAAAAAATCCAGTCTGATACGGACTCCGATTAAGTAGATCGCGAATAAGAAGTAGAATTAGGGATGGGTCGTCCCGCACGACAGATCGAGATCAGCGAAGCCGCCGACCAACAGCTCCATGCACT